>CAZMGG010000062.1:0-11207 GCA_964565715.1 uncultured candidatus Brocadiaceae bacterium
AGTCCGCCGCCATCTGCCGACGCCGAATAGCAGCGGATCCTCACCGCCGGCAACATGTAGGTCTGACGAAGGTCGAGGGGCTGCGGGTCCGCGTGCCAGGGAACCACCTGCTTGGGGAAGCCCTGCGTGGGGTAGTGACCGATGCACAGCAGGATCTTCTGCTGGGCGTAGGACTGGTTGGGCCGGAACAACTCGAAGGCCCCTTGGTCCACGTACGTCGTACCCGGCGGCAACAGCCCGTAGCGAGGATGCTGCGTCGGCAGCGGCAGCCCCGCCGGGCGCAGGTAGCCCACGAAGCGCTGCATGTTGGCTCCGTTCAGTGGGTGGACCGGCCCGACCCAGGCATGCGGCTGCCAGTTGGAATACGTGTGCACGTCGCCGATCTGCATACCCGTGCCCAGATCGATGGCGTGCCAACCGCCCTGATCAAGATCCGCCCATGTCGCGGAGAAACCCTCGCCGTGGTTCCAGACCCCGTCCGGATACTGGAACATGGGTCCCGTGCCATGCATGTTGCCTGGTCCTACACCGGGCGCAAAAGGCGCCACGTGGGGATGCACCTGTCGGACCGGGTTGGGTACTTGCGCCCGAGAGGGAGCACTACTCAGACAGACAGACAGACAGACAGACAGACAGACAGACAGACAGACAGACAGACAGAACGGTCAGCACCGACGCGACTTTCACGCGAATCCAGCAGACTTCACGCATGGCGAGCCTCCTTGGGTGGCGAGGCCGGGATCGGACCACCCCCATCCACCCCCGTCAAGATCCTCCACCATCTCCCGCGCCACCGGTCACATCCGCCCCGCGCCGGACAACGGGCCCTGCGCCCGCTACCCTGCCGCCGCCGATGCCCGAACCGGAAACGCCCCCCACGCTGACCCCTGACGCCCTCGAGGAACGCGTCGCCACCGCCTTCCTCGAGCATCTGCTCGGCGATCGGCTGGCCGGCACCGAGCGCAGCCTCGCCGACTACCTGAACCAGTTCGCAGGCTTCCCGGCGCGGATCGCCGAGGAGTGGCTGGCCCTGCAGGGCCGCACGCCGGCCGCCGCCACCACGCCCTCGGCCACACCCCACGCCGATGCGCAGGAACGGCTCGGCCCCTACCGCCTCGAACGCGAACTCGGCCATGGCGCGCAGGGCACCGTCTATCTCGCCACCGACACCCGGCTGGGCCGGCAGGTGGCGCTCAAGGTGCTGGGCCGCGCCATCGCCTCGCTGGGCAGCCAGGCCCTGCTGCGGCTGCGCCGCGAGGCCGATGCGCTGGCCCGCCTCGACCATCCCGGCATCGCCACCGTCTTCGAGGCCGACCTCGACGGACCACGACCCTGGCTGGCGATGCGCTACGTGCCTGGCGGCAGCCTGCAGCAGGCGCTGCACCGCCGGCGCGAACGCGGCGAAGCCCCACCCGCCACGGCCGCCGAGATCGCCAGCGCCGTGCGCCTCGCCGAACGGGCGGCGCGGGCGCTGGCCGCGGCCCACGGGGCCGGCATCCTGCATCGCGACGTCAAGCCGGCCAATCTGCTGCTGGCGGCGCCCGATGCGCCGGTGCTGGTCGACTTCGGGCTCGCCCACGACGACCAGAGCCAGACGCCGACGATCACGCTGCCCGGCGCGGTGTTCGGCACGCTGGCCTACCTGCCGCCGGAGCGGCTGCAGGGCGGCGAGGCCACGGCCCAGGACGACGTCTACGGGCTCGGCGTCGTGCTGCACGAGCTGCTCACCCTGCAGCGGCCGTTCCAGGGCGCCACCGCCGCCGCCGAACTGCACGATGCCGCGCACGCGCCGCTGCGCCATGTGCGGCAGCGCAACAAGGCGGTGGGTCGGGATCTCGCCGTGGTGGTGGCCACCGCGCTGGAGCGGGAGCCCGGGCGCCGCTACCAGACGGCGGCGGCGTTCGCCGACGATCTCGGGCGGGTGCTGCGGCAGGAGCCGATCCTGGCGCGGCCGGCGGGACCGTGGCTGCGGCTCCTGCGCTTCTGCCAGCGGGAACGGGCGCTGGCCGGGAGCCTCGCCGCCGTGCTGCTGGTGCTGCTGGCCGGCATCGGCGCCACCGGCTGGTTCGCGCTGCGCGAGAGCCGGGCGCTGGCCGACGTGACGCGGCTCGCCGACCTGAAGCTGGCCCGCGAGCTGCGGGAACGCGCCGAGCGGCTGTGGCCGGCGCGGCCGGAGCAGTCGGCGGCCATGGCGCAGTGGCTGGCGGAGGCGGCGCAGTTGCAGGCACGCCGGCCCGAGCACGAGGCGCTGCTGGCGCGGCTGCCGGCCCAGGGCACCGACCCCACCGCCGACTGGCAGCGGCAGCAGCTCGAGCAACTGGGCTTCGAACTGGCCGACTTCGATGCGCGGATCGCCGCAGTCGTGGCCCGCCGGCAGGCGGCCGAGACGCTGGTGGCGCGGACGATCGACGGGCATGCGGCGGCCTGGGCGGCGGCGGCGGGGCGGGTGGCGGCGGATGCGCGCTTCCATGGCCTGCGGCTGTCGCCGCAGCCGGGCCTGGTGCCGCTCGGGCCCGATCCGCAGAGCGGCCTGGAGGAGTTCGCCCACCAGGGCAGCGGCGCGGTGCCGGTGCGCGAGCCTGGGAACGGCCGGCTGCCGATCGACGAAGGCAGCGGCATCGTGCTGGTGCTGGTGCCCGGCGGCGAGGCGGTGCTCGGCGCCGACCAGCAGGCGCCCAGTGACGGCCGGCCGGCCAACGTCGATCCGTCGGTGCCCGAGGAGTACACGCCGAGCTACACCGTGCGACTCGACCCGTTCTTCCTCGGCAAGCACGAGGTGACGCAGGCGCAGTGGCAGCGCCACACCGGCGGCAACCCCGCCACCTACTGCCCGGGCAACACGCTCACCCCGATCGAGACCACGCTGCACCCGGTCGAACTGGTGAGCTGGGAACGCTGCGATCGGTTCGCCCGGGAGCTGGACCTGCAGCTGCCTACCGAGGCGCAGTGGGAATGGGCCTACCGGGCCGGCAGCCACACGCGTTATCCGTTCGGCGACGACCCGCGCGGCCTGCAGGGGCGCGAGAACCTGGCCGACAAGACTGCCCTGGAACGCGGCCGCAACCGGCGCTGGCGCTTCCTGGAATGGCTCGACGACGGCTGGCTGGTGCACGCGCCGGTCGGCTCGTTCCTGCCCAATGCATGGGGCTTCCACGACATGGGCGGCAACCTGAAGGAATGGTGCCTGGACTCGTGGGAGGACTATCCGGACGTGGCGCCGCGGCCGGGCGACGGCTACCGCTTCGGCGAGAACGACATCTACCGGATCGTCCGCGGCGGCTCGTTCGGCAGCGGCGAGGACGACTCGCGCTGCGCTTCGCGCGGCGGCGTGCAGAAGGGCTCGGACGGCGCCGAGGCGGGCCTGCGGGTGGCGCGGCGGATCGAGCCGTAGTCAGGGACTGGGGCTCAGGCCTGCAGCAGCCCGGCGAGCACCGGGTCCTGGCGGAGATCCTCGCGCAGGCGCTGCCAGCGCTTGCGGCAGGCGTCGGCGCCGATGCCGAGCAGGGCGGCGGTCTCCTGGTGGCTGAGGCCCTCGATGCCGAGGCAGGTCAGCAGGGTCTGCTCGTCCGGCGGCAGCTGCTCGATGCGGCGCAGGCAGGCGGCCATGCCCTCGCTGCGCATCGCCGCCTGGCTGATGGCGGTGATGGTGTCGGCCAGTCCGGGCAGGCGCGAGTCGCCGCCGGTGCGGCGCACGGCGCCGAGCGGGTCGCGGGCCAGTTCGCGCAGGGTCTCGAGCCAGATGCGGTGGGCAAAACCGAGCAGCCAGGCGCGGAAGGGCCCGCGGGCCGGGTCGTAGTCGGCGAAGCGCTGGGCCGCGCGCATCGCCACCTCCTGCACCAGGTCCTCGGGTTCGATCCGCCGCCGCAGGGGGCCGCGCACCCGCAGCGAGGCCCAAGCCAGCAGGGCGGGGGCGGCGTCGGCGAAGGCCGCGGCGAAGGGCTGCGGGTCAGGCGATTCCATGCTCTCGGCGACGATGGTCCTACGGACCATACCACGGCGGTCAGGCCCGCGGCCGGCGGCGTTACCGCGATCGTCTCACCACGCGAACGCCGCGGCGGTCCCGGGCTACTTGATGAACTCGGCCAGGTACTGCGGCAGCATCTTCCGCCAGGTCACCCAGTCGTGGCGCCAGTCCTTGCCCCAGGAGTCGACCCGGTTGGGGATGCGCTTCTCGCCGAGCGCGTGGGCCACGCGCCAGGACTCGTTGGGGTCCTCGAACTCGCCCTCGCCGTGGCAGAGCAGCACGAAGCGCTGGCGCAGCCGTTCGAGGTGGGCGTTGTCCGGCAGCAGCGGCACGAAGTGCAGCGGCGAGCTGTCCTGGTAGTCCTGGGTGATGCGGCCCGGCAGGAACTTGCGCAGGTCGTAGGAGCCGCTCATGCAGATCGCCAGCTTGAAGGCGTCCGGGTGCCGGCAGGTGACCGCCAGCGCGTTGAGCGCGCCGATGCTGGCGCCGGCGGTGATGATCTCGGCGTCCGGGTCCTTGCAGTCCTGCCGGATCAGCGGCACCACCTCGCGGTAGAGGCAGGCGTCGAAGCGGTTCTGGACCGCGGCGGCCTGCTCGGCGCTCTTGCACTCCTGCAGCCAGGCCCGGCCGGCGACGCTGTCGACGCAGTAGACCTTCAGCTTCAGGTCCTTGATCAGGTCGCCGATGGCGGTGATCAGGTGGAAGCGCTCGGGCTCCTCGGCGTCGCCGCCGGCGGTGGGGAACAGCAGCAGGGGCTGCCCCATCACGCCGTAGCGCACCACGGTGATCTCGCGCCCGCCCATGGCGGGCGACTGCCACGTCTCCTTCTGCTTGCTCACTTCTTCTTCTCCTCGTCCTTGCGCCACTGCTGGATGATCTGCCAGAACCGCTCGGTGAACTCGTCGACCTCGTGGGCCGGGAAGATCGCCGCCACCTTCAGCCGCACCGCGGCGCGGGCCTTGTCGGTGCCGAAGTAGGTCCACGCCACCTCGTCGAGGTCCTTCAGCTGCTTCTGGCAGAACTCCTCGAAGCGCGCGCTGTCGAAGCGCTTGCGGGCCAGCGCGCCATACTGCTTGAGCTTGTCGGCGTAGGGCAGGTCCTTCCTGGCGATCTCGTAGAACGGCTCGAAGTCCAGCGTCTTGCGCATCGGCCGCTTGGTCGCGGCGACGAACAGGGCCCACTTCAGGTTGGCCTTCACGTACCACGGGAAGTGGTAGTGGATCGAGTGGACCTGGCTGTCCGGGCACGGGTTGGCGAAGTCGATCGGGTGCCAGGTGCCCTGCCGGCGCAGCGACTCGCAGGAGTTGAAGTCCCAGCCGAAGAAGCTGTTGATGGTCAGCACCGTGTCCTCGAGCACCTGCCGCTCGGCCTGCGGCAGGAAGTCGCGGTCGGTCAGGTAGCGGCCGTGCAGCGGCGCCGACGGGTCGTACTTCATCAGGCGGACCTGCGGGCCGAGGCCGACGGCGCGGACAAACAGGTCGTAGTCCTTGACGCCGGCCTGCAGGTGCATCAGGTAGCGACCGCTGCGCTCGTAGGCGTCGCGCAGCTGGGCCTCGTCGTCGACCTTGGTCACCGCGTTCCAGCCGCCGCCGTCGAACGGCTTGAGGAACGCCGGGTAGCCGACCTGCCGTCCCCATTCGCCGAGGTCGAACAGCCGCGCGTAGCTGCGCAGGGTGACGTCGAGGTCGGGCTTGGGCTCGTAGTCCTTCGGCGGCAGCATGGCCGTCGTGGGGATCGGCATGCCGAGCGCCAGCATCGCCGCGTAGCTGGAGTGCTTCTCGTAGGACTGGACCGACCAGGGGTTGTTGAAGACGTAGAGCCCGTCCATCAGGATCGCCTTCTTGATCCACTCGCGGCGGGGCTGGTACCAGTGGGTCAGGCGGTCGACCACCACGTCGTAGGGACACGGCGCGTCGAGCCGGAACGGCTCGATGGCGCAGCGTTCGACGGCAAACGTGACGGCCTCCTTGCCGACGGTGACCTTCGGCTTGAGCCTGCCGAGGATGTCCTCGAAGCAGATCGGCCAGCAGAGGTCGGCGCCGAGCGAGAGGCCGATGCGACGGGTGGCGGACGGAGTGGCGGCTGGCATGGGGGCGAAGAGGCTAGCGGCGCCCCCCCGCCGGCGCCACCAGAGCCCTCCAGCCAGGCCGGCCCGCTACTCGTAGACCATCCAGAGGGGGCCCGGGAACAGCCAGGACAGCCCCTCCCGCAGCCGGTCGCGCCAGTTCTCCCAGTTGTGGCCGTCGTTGGCCTCCCGGAAGCGGACCTGCATGCCGGTGTCCTGCAGCAGCGGCACCAGGGAGCGGTTGTAGTAGATCAGCCCCTCGTAGACCCCGCAGGACAGGAAGACCTGCTCCGCCGGCCGGCCGGGCTTCTCGCGGAAGGCGTTGACGAAGCCGACCACCGGATCGAACAGCGGCCCCTTGTCGTGGTCGCCGATCTCGGTGAAGACGAACGACCCCGACTGCAGGAGCAGCTTGCCGAAGAAGCCCGGGTTGCGCCAGGCGGTGTGCAGGCTGGCGACGCCGCCGAAGCTGGCGCCGACCAGTCCGCGCGCCGCCGGCTGCTTCACCAGCGGGTAGCGCTCCTCGAGGAACGGCACCAGCTCGCCCACCACGAACTCGGCGTGGCGGTCGTCGGCGGCGTACTCGCGCAGCCGGTCCTGGGACTGGATCAGCGCCGCCACCACCGGCGGGATCTCCAGCCGGTGGATCAGGTTGTCCAGCACGTGCTGCAGGCTGGAGAACGACAGGTAGTCGAAGCCGTCGTGGACGACCAGCAGCGGGTAGCGCCGGGTCTGCCGGAACCGCGCCGGCAGGTAGACCTTGGCCGGCTGGTCCTGGCCCAGCGCCCGGCTCGGCACCGCCAGTTCCTCGATGGTGCCGGTGCGGGCGTCGGCGTCGGGCAGCACCCAATCCGGCAGTTGATAGCCCTCGCCGTAGACCACCGAGTTGGCGCCGAACGGATCGCGCGCCGACTGCTGGTTGAGCGGGTCGCGGACCAGCATGCCGCGACCGCCCATGCCGACGCCGATCTTGTATTCCATGCGGGAACCCGGCGGCAGGTCGATCTGCAGCACCCACAGGCCGGCGCCGACGCGGCGGAACGGCAGGTTCCCCGGCAGGCCGTGGATCCAGTGCTGCAGCGTCACCTCCTGGGCATCGCCGCGGAACAGGAACGTCACCGTGCGGCCCGCGACGTGCGGGAAGTTGGTGGACGCCAGCAGGCTCTCCACCGCCATCGGGCCGGAACGGGCGGCCTGCTCGATCGCGCGCAGGATCTCGGTCACGCGCCCACCTCCTCGAGCTGGCCCGCCGGGCTGAGCCGTTGCGTGCCCTGCGCCGCCGACCAGCGGGCGCCGTCCCAGTCCAGACGGCAGCCGGGATCCAGGGCCACGCACTGGTCCGGCTGGAAGCGCCGCGCCATCAGCGACACCGCCTTGCTGTCGCGCAGCCGCAGCCGCCTGTGGGCGTGCGGCAGCGGCACGAGCCCCTGGTAGCCGCCGAAGCCGGCCTCCATCACCTCGGCATTGCCGCCGCCCTGCGGCGGATCGTCGTGGAACAGCACGACCCGCGGCCCCAGCACCATGGCGCCGGCCGACCAGGCCACCACCGGCTGGTCACCGCGCAGCAGTTCCATCAGCCCGAACAGGCGCAGCCGGTGCAGCAGCACGCCGACGTGGCCGCCGGCGACGCAGACGCACGGCGCCGCCGCCACCAGGGCCGCCACCTCCTGCCGGTGCCGTTGCACGTGGTCGCGTTCCGCCGGTCGCCAGCGCGCCTCGAACTCCTGGTGCACCTCGGCCACCCGGGCCTCGTGCTCGCGGTCGAGCATGCGCACCATCTCGACGGCGCTCTTGCGGTCGGGCTCGAGCAGGGCGCCGTCGCCGATCCGCCGCAGCAGGGCGCGGGCCGCCTCCAGCAGGTGCTCCAGGCGCAGCCGGTAGACCTCCTGCAGGCGCCGTAGGGCGTCGTGGCGCAGCCGCATCGCCCCCAGCAGTTCGCCGTCCTGCTCGAAGATCGACTCGATGCGCGACCAGATCGCCAGGTTGACCGCCGGCCGTTGCAGGTGCTCGCGCAGTTCCTGGTCCTCGGCCTCCCGCTCCTCCCAGCCCGCCGTGATCAGGGCGACCGCGGCGTCGTCGCGCGGCGGTGCGAGGAAGTCGACGGCGGCGCGGACGATGGGCGAACGGCGTTGCGGACCGAGCAGGATGAGACGCTGCAGCATGGAAGCGCACGCATCATGCAAGCGCCCTGCGGCGATGCAATTCGCCGGTCAGTTTCCTTTGTGGCGGCGCGAACGGGCGGCGCCCGCGCGGTGCGGACCGAGGTGGGCGAGGCTCATCTGCTCGGCCCAGGCCCCGACGCTCTCGTTGAGGCGGCTCCAGATCGGGTGCAGCGCGCACGGGTGGTCGGGATCGCAGGCGCCGAAGCCGAAGGCGCACTGGTCGCGCTCGACCTGGGTGTCGCAGGCCGCCAGCACGTCGGCGATGCGGATCTCGTCCGGCAAGAGCCGCAGGGTGAAGCCGCCGCCCTGGCCGCGCTGGCTGTCGACGAGTTCCGCCACCACCAGCCGCCGCATCACCTTCGCCAGGTACTGGCGCGGGATGCCGGTCTGCTCGGAGAGCGCATCGGCGGTCAGGCTCGTGCCGGGTTCGACCGCGGCGAGCACGGCGATGGCGCGGAGCGCGTAGACGGCGGTCTGGTTCAGCAGCACCGGCGGGATTGTGGAAGGCGGGCGTGCGCGGGTCCACCCCGGAGGACTACGCCGACCAGCGCCCGGCCCTGCGCACCTCGGCCCATGCTGAAATCCAGGGCGATCGGCTGCATTGTGGACCTGTCGATCCACAACGCGCCCGGAGGACCCATGCCGCCCGTCACCGCCGATTCCGTCGCCGCCCGTCGCTGGCTCTGGCTCGGCGTCGGCGTGCTGCTGGTGGCCGGCGGCTTCGCCCTGCTGCTGGTGATCGCCCGGATGCCGCCGTTCGACGCCCTGGTCACCGACCCGGGCTTCTTCCGGCGCTGCCTCGTGGTGCACGTGCAGCTCAGCCTGGTCTGCTGGTTCTACGCCTTCACCGCCGCCCTGCTGATGACGCTGCCGGCAGCCCCCTGGGGCCGCGGGCTAACGGCGGCGGGTCCCTGGCTGGCCCTGCTGGGCGTGGTCACGCTGGGCGCCTCGGCGTTCGCGCCGGGCGCCCGGCCGGTGATGTCCAACTACGTGCCGATGGTGGATCACTGGCTGGCGGAACTGGGCCTCGGCCTGTTCGCCACCGGCGTCCTGTGCGCGGTGCTGTCGCGGCGGCTGCTGCCGGGCGCCGGCGCCCCGGCGCTGCGCTGGCCCGGCGCTTCCCATGCCGCGCCCGGCGTGCGGGCCGCCGGCACGGCCCTGCTGCTGGCGATCCTGACCCTGCTGGCGACGCTGCCGCAGGTCCCCGGTGGCGCCGCCGCCGAGGTCCGCTACGAGGTGCTGTTCTGGGGCGTCGGCCACGTGCTGCAGCTCGCCAGCGTCGCGGCGATGCTGGCGGTGTGGCTGTGGGCGATCGGCTCGGCCACCGGCCGCGCCGTGCTGTCGCCGCGCGCGGCCGGCATCGCGTTCGGCGTGCTGCTGCTGCCCTGGCTGGTGGCGCCCCTGCTGCCGGCGGCCGGCGCCTGGAGCGCCACCTACAAGGTCGGTTTCACCCGGCTGATGCAGTTCGGCCTGTTCCCGGTGGTGCTGTGGGTGCTCGGCGCCTGCCTGCGGGCCATGTGGCGCGCGCGCCGGGCCGGCCTCTGCCGGCTGGGCGACGGCCGCGTGCTCGGCTTCCTCGCCAGCGCCGCGCTGACGGTGCTGGGCTTCGGCCTCGGCGCCCTGATCCGCGACACCAACACGATGATCCCGGCGCACTACCACGCCAACATCGGCGCGGTCACCGCCGCGTTCATGATGGCGAGCTTCGCGCTGCTGCGGCCGGTCGGCCTCAACGCTCCCGAGCGCCGCTGGGCAGCAGCCGGCCGCTGGCAGCCCGCCCTGTTCGCGGTGGGCCAGACCACCTTCGCGCTGGGCTTCGCGCTGGCCGGCAGCCAGGGCATGGCCCGCAAGGTCTACGGCCAGGAGCAGGCCGCGCGCTCGGCGATCGAGACCTTCGGCCTCACGGTGATGGGCATCGGCGGCTTCGTCGCCATCGCCGCGGGCGTGCTGTTCCTCACCCTCCACATCCGGGCCGCCCTGGGCTCAGCCGCCCCGTTCGCCCGGACCTCGACCCTGACCGCCGGAGAACGCCATGTCTGACCCAGCGTCCCGTCCCGTCCACCCCTGGCAGAAGGTCCTCGACAACCCCTGGCTGCTGCTGCTGCTCGGGCTGCTGGTGCCGTTCCTCTCGTACACGCTGTGGGGCTGGATCAGCATGGCGACCATCCCGCAGGCGACGCTGCCGTAGGCCCCAGCAGAACAGACCGGAGATCCAACCATGGCCATCCATCAACCACCGGACGACTGGTTCCAGCCGCCCCACGGCGGCGAACGCACCTGGATCGGGCTCGCGCTCGCCTGGTGCCTCGTGATGTTCCTGATGATGCCCTACTGGCACTTCCGCGGGAAACAGAACAGCACGGGCGAGGCCTACCGGGTCACGCCCGCCGACTTCGCCGCCCGCGTCGATCGCTTCATCGCCGCCAACAAGGTCGACGAGCTCGAGGACGCCGAGGGCGGCTGGCTCGCCGACGTCGTGCAGCCGGCACCCGGCAGCGACGCCTACATCCTGGCCCGCATGTGGAGCTGGTCGCCGGTCCTGAAGCTGAAGAAGGACCAGACCTACCGGCTGCACGTGTCCTCGGTGGACATCCAGCACGGCTTCTCGCTGCAGCCCATGAACATGAACTTCCAGATCCTGCCCGGCTACGACCACGTCCTCACCATCACGCCGACGATGGCGGGCGACTACCAGATCGTCTGCAACGAGTTCTGCGGCATCGGGCATCACCTCATGACCGGCAAGATCATCGTGGAGGAATGACGTGACCACCCTGGCTATCGACCAACTGGGCGGCAACTTCCGCACCGGCGAGGTGCGCGCCTGCGACACCACCGGCCTGCCGGTGTGCCTCAACGCCCAACGCTTCATCAAGCTCAACGCCGTCTGCGGCGTGGTGGCTCTGCTGATCGGCGCGATCGGCGCCATCCTGCTCGGACTCACCCGCTGGCCGGCGGTGCACCTGCTGTCCGCCGACTGGTACTACCGCACGCTGACGCTGCACGGCGTCAACAT
>CAZMGG010000062.1:11217-31457 GCA_964565715.1 uncultured candidatus Brocadiaceae bacterium
GATCTTCTGGATCATCTTCCTGGAGATCGCGATCCTCTACTTCGCCGGCACGACGCTGCTCAAGTCACGGCTGGCGTCGACCAGGGCGGCGTGGGTCGCGTTCCTGCTGATGCTGGTCGGCGCCGTGCTGACCAACATCACGATCCTGCAGGGCCAGGCCGACGTCATGATGACGTCCTACGTGCCGCTCACGGCCAGCTCGAACATCTACCTCGGGCTGATCCTGTTCGCGGTCGGCGCGCTGATCGGCGTCTTCAACTTCTTCGGCTGCATCTACATCTCGCGCCGCGACAAGACCCTGTCGGGGTCGATGCCGCTGGTGGTGTTCGGCGCCCTGGCGGCGGCGATCATCGCGGTGGTGGCGATCCTGCACGGCGCCGTGGCGCTGGTGCCGACCTGGCTGTGGTCGCTGGGCCTGATCGAGGCCCCCGACGCCGGCTGGTACCGGCTGATGTGGTGGGGCCTCGGCCACCAGAGCCAGCAGATCAACGTCTGCGCCATGGTCTCGGTGTGGTACCTGCTGGCGACGCTGACCGTCGGCGCCAAGCCGCTCAACCAGATGGTCTGCCGCACGGCCTTCGTGCTCTACATCCTGTTCATCAACATCGCCTCGGCGCACCACCTGCTGGTCGACCCGGGCGTCAGCGCCGGCTGGAAGATCTGGAACACCAGCTACGCCATGTATCTGGCGGTGCTGGCGTCGCTGATCCACGGCTTCACGGTGCCCGCCGCCGTCGAGGTGGCGCAGCGCAAGAAGGGCTTCGATCGCGGCCTGTTCGGCTGGCTGATCCACGCGCCGTGGAAGAACCCAGGGTTCAGCGCCTTCTTCATCTCGCTGGTGATCTTCGGCTTCATCGGCGGCATCACCGGCGTGACGCTGGGCACCCAGCAGATCAACATCATCGCCCACAACACCCTGCGCATCCCGGGCCACTTCCATGCCACCGTGGTCGGCGGCACCAGCCTCGCCTTCATGGGCCTGTGCTACTACGTGGTGCCGCTGGTCTTCCGCCGCGAATACGCGGCGCGCGGCCTGTGCCGCCTGCAACCATGGCTGTTCGGCATCGGCATCACCATCCTGTCCCTGTTCATGTCGTTCGCCGGCAGCTACGGCGTGCCGCGGCGGCACTGGGACATCGAGTTCGCCGGGGCGCCGTTCGCCAAGGGCTACGACGCCGGCGCCCACGTCATGCTGGGCATCATGGGGGTCGGCGTGGTGCTGGCCTTCCTGGGGCTGCTGCTCTTCATCCTGTTGACCGTGCACGCCGTGTTCCTCGGCAAGAGGAACGACGGGCGCGCCATGAACGCCTGGTAAGGAGGCAACGACCATGACCGAACCGCGCAAGGTCGCCGATCTGATCGAGCACGAGGGCCGGCACGAGCCCGGGGACCTGAAGGTCCCCGGCACGATGGTGCTGGTGCTGCTGCTGCTGGTCAGCTTCGTCGTCTACTACTTCGCCAACTGGAAGGCCCTGGCGGACGTCTGGCACGTCCGCTGAGCCGGCAACCACGGGAGAGAACGCCATGACCGCCACCACCCACGCCGTCCCCACCCGGCGCCAGGCGCCGTTGCAGGCCCTGCAGCGGGCGCTGGACGGCAGCGCCTACGCCGCGTGGGTGCTCGGGCTGGTGCTGTCGTGGGAGCTGTGGCTGCTGTGCCTGCTGTTCTGGCCCGCCGGCGACGGCCCGCTGGCGGCGTTCGCCGCCGAGTTCCGCGCCTGGTGCTTCGGCGCAGATGCCGACACCGGCGGCGTCGGGATCGTGCAAGCCATCGCCATGCTCACCTCGCCGCTGCTGATGGTCGTGGTGGTCCTGGCCGTGTGGGGCAGAGCACTGCGGACGGCCTGGCAGGACGCCCGCCGCCGGCTGCTGCTGCACGGGGGGGCTTCCGTGATCGCCTCCGCCGCCAGCGCCGGCCTGCTGATGGCGACGACCGAACTGCCGGCCCCGGCCGGCGCCGCGTTCCCGGCAGACGCCCTGCGCACCGCGGTGCCGGCGCCCGAGCTGCGCCTGCTCGGCCATGACGGCACTGCCTTCGATCTCGCCGCCGAACGCGGCCGCGTCGTGCTGCTCACCGCGGTCTACTCGAGCTGCGGCTACGCGTGCCCGGGCCTGATGAACGAGGTGACCAGCACGCTCGCTGCACTCACCGACGCCGAGCGGGACCGCCTGCGGATCGGGCTGATCACGCTGGACCCGGTGCGCGACACCACCGGCGTCCTGGCCACGGTGGCCCAGGCGCGCGGCTTCGTCCCCCCCACCACCCGCATGCTGACCGGCGAGCCGTCGCTCGTCGAGCGGACCCTCGACCGGCTCGGCTTCGAGCGGCGCCGCGATCCGCAGACCGGCGTCATCGACCACGCCAACCTGTTCGTGCTGGTCGACCCGCAGGGCAGGATCGCCTATCGGCTAGGCGCCGCCGGCAAGGCCGACCCCGCGGATCAGGGCCGTGCCGCTCCTTCCCCGACCGCCGGCTGGCTGCTCGCCGCCGTGCGCACGCTGCTGCGGGAGACCGGAGGACAGTGACCACCGTCGAGAACCTGCCGCACCCGGCCCCCGCCGCGGCGGCAGGGCGTCCGGCCGACGCCGAACCGGCGCTGCGGGGCGGCCGCCTGCTGCACTGGTGCGACCGGGGCCTCTCCGCCGTCGACCGGCTGGCCGGCGCGGCCCTGCCGGCGGCCTGGAACCCGCTCCTGCACCTCGGCGCCATCGCCAACTGGTGCTTCCTGATCGCCGCGGTCACCGGCTTCCTGCTGCTGCTCTGGTACGTGCCGAGCGTGCACGAGGCGCACGCCTCGATGCGCGCCATGGAGCAGGCGCCGTGGACCGCCGGCCTGGTGCGCTCGCTGCACCGCTACAGCTCGGATGCCTGCATGCTGCTGGCCCTGCTGCACGCGCTGAAGATGTTCTGCGCCGGCCGCTTCAGCGGCAGCCGCTGGCTCGCCTGGATCACCGGCGGCGTCAGCCTGCTGGCCCTGTGGCTCTGCGGCTGGCTCGGCTACTGGCTGGTCTGGGACCAGCCGGCGCGCCACGTCGCCGAGGGCACCGCCCGGGCCCTCGACGTGATCCCGATCTTCGTCGAGCCGCTGGAACGGTCGTTCCTGACCGACGCCTCGGTCAACTCGCTGCTGTTCTTCCTGGTGTTCTTCGCCCACATGCTGCTGCCGCTCCTGATGGTGATCGGCCTGTGGCTGCACATCACGCGGCTGGCACGGGCCCGCTTCCTGCCGCGACGGCCGCTGGCGATCTGGTGCACGGTGGTGCTGGTCGGGTTGTCGCTGCTGCTCCCGGCGACCGCCGAGGAACCGGCACGGATGGCCGAGATGGCCCAGGAGTTCCGGCTCGACGCGTGGTACCTGGCGCCGGTCTGGCTCACCGACCGCCTGTCCGGCGGCGCGCTCTGGCTGTTCTGGTTCGTGTCCGGCGTCGTGCTGCTGACGATCCCGTGGACCCTGGTGCGCGGCCGGATCCGCCCCGCCAGCGTCGCCATCGACCGCTGCAACGCCTGCCAGAAGTGCTTCCAGGACTGCCCCTACCTGGCGATCTCGATGGTGCCCCGCACCGACGGCAAGGACCATCCGGCGCAGGCGCAGGTGGATCCGAGCCTGTGCGTCGGCTGCGGCATCTGCGCCGGTTCGTGCGACACCGCCGGCATCGGCCTCGACTGGTTGCCGCAGCGCGACGAAAGGGCGCGCATCGAGGCGCTGCTGGCGCAGGCCCCTGCCCCGCCGCCGGGACTGCTGCTCGGCTGCGCCCACGGCGCCACCACCGGCCTGCGCGCCGATGCCGCCGGCCGATCGCCGGCGCTGCCCGGCTGGCTGGTGCTCGAGGTGCCGTGCGCCGGCTGGGTGCACATGGTCACCGCCGAGCAGGCCCTGAAGCGCGGCGCCCGCGAGGTGGTGATCGCGTCGTGCGGCGAGGGCAACTGCCGCTACCGCGAAGGCGCCGAGTGGGCCGAGCAGCGCCGCACCGGGGCTCGCAAGCCGTTCCTCCGCCAGGACCACGTCGACGCGACGAAGGTCCGCACGCTGGCCTTGCCGCCGGGCGCCGACGTCGCCCGCGCCCTGGCCGGCCGGCCGCGGCGTTCGCTGCCACGCGCGCTGGCCGGCGCCGTCCTGCTGCTGGCGCTGCTGGCGGCGATCCCGCTGGGCAGCTTCCTGCCCTACCGCACGCCGCTGCCGGACACGCCCGAGCTGGTGGTTTCGCTCAAGCATCCGGGCCAGCTGCTGGAGCAGCGCCGCCCGCTGACCGACGCCGAGAAGGCGGCGCTGCCGCCACACATGCGCCGCGACTTCGATCTCGTGCGCGAACGGCTGCCGGTGCGGCTGTGGATCCGCATCGACGGCAACCAGGTCCTGCAGCGCACCCTGGCGCCGCACGGGCTGTGGGGCGACGGCAACGCCATCGCCCTGGAGCGGTTGCCGGTGCCGCCCGGGGAGCACGACGTCGAAATCCGCATCGGCGACGGCAAGGACCCGCAGCAGTGGCAGTTCACCGACCGCCGCAGCCTCGTCTTCGAGCCCGCCCGCCGCCGCGTCGTCCTGTTCGAGCGGCACGAGGGCTTCCGCTGGCACTGAGACCCGCCCTACGCCCTGTTGCGGGGGCAATTCACCGCCGCCCCGGCCCATACCACCCTGAGGCAATCGCCATGAACCACGACAAGAGCCATTCCTGCGGCTGCGCCTGCGGCCGCGCCCATCCCGTCGACGTGCTGTCCGAGGAGCATCGCACGATCCTGGGGGTGCTGGCGGCCGCCGAACGCGAGGTCGAGCGCGTCGAGGCCGGCCGGCCCCTGCGGCTCAGCTTCTGGCACGGCTACCTCGACTTCATGGAGCACTACGCCGACCGCTGCCATCACGGCAAGGAGGAGGACGTGCTGTTCGCCGAGCTGGAGCAGAACGGCCTGCCACGCGACATGGGCCCCACCCACTGCATGCGCACCGAGCACGACACGATGCGGGCCGGCCGGCGGCGGCTGACCGAACTGCTGACCTGTGACGACCTGCCGGCCATCTGCCGCGCCGCCCGCAGCGGCATCGACATGCTGCGCGAGCACATCGAGAAGGAAGACCAGGTGCTGTTCCCGATGGCCAAGAGCATGCTGCCCCACGACGCCGTGCAGCGGGTGCGCGAAGGCTTCGCCCGGGTCGAGCACGTCGACATGGGCGAGGGCGCTCATTGCCGGTATGAAGCCCTGGCGAAGACCCTGTGCAGCGATCCGGAGCAGACCTCGACCGTGTGATCCCGAAGCCGGCGCCGCCCAGCTGGTCGCCGCGGCTGGTGCTGGCCCATGCGCTCTGCGCCCGGGCCTGCCTGCTCGGCGGCCTGCTGCTGCTGGCGGTGCGGCCCGACGCGCCGGCGGGTTCGTTCCTGCATCCGCTGACGCTGGCCACCGCGCACCTGCTGGTGCTCGGCTTCGTCGTGGTGTCGGTGATCGGCGCGTTCCACCTGGTGGCGCCGCTGGCGCTCGCCGCGCGCCGCCGCACCGGCAAGGGCGACTGGGCGGTGCTGGTCACCGTCCTGCTGGTGGCGTCCGGCGTGGTGGCGCACCTGGCGCTCGGCACCTACGGCGGGGTGGCCTGGTCGGCGGGACTGCTGGTCGTGGCCCTGGTGCTGGCCCTGCCCGGCTGGCTCTTGCCGCTCGCCACCTCGCCCGCACCGCTGCCGACGGTGCTGGGCACCGCCAGCGCCTGGCTGGCGCTGCTGCTGACGGTCTGCCTGGGCGGCGCGCTGGCGGTGCATCGTGCGTCGCCGTTCCTGCCCGCCGATCCGCTCACCGCGCTCGCCGGTCACGCCCACCTCGGCATCTTCGGCTTCGCCGGCACGATGCTGGTCGCGCTGGGGCTGCGGCTGCTGCCGATGTTCCTGCCCGCCGAACCGCCGCGCGGGCCGTTGTCGTGGCTGGCGGTCCTCGGCACGGCGGCCGGCGGCCTCGGCATGGGCGGCGCGCCGTTCTGGCCCGGACTCGTCGGCCCGTGCGCCGGGCTGCTGGCCGTGGGCCTGCTGGCGTTCCTGCTGGCGGTGGTCGGGATGCTGCGCCGGCGGAAGCCCGCGCCGCCGGACCTGCCGCGGCCCGACCCGGCCCGCGCCATGATCCTGCTCGGCCTGCTGAGCCTGCTGGCAGCCGCCCCCCTCGGCCTCGGTTTCGCCTTCGGCACGGCGCGACCCGACCAAGCCGTGGCCTACGGCGCGCTGCTGGTGCTCGGCTTCCTCGGCGCGCCGATCCTCGGCTTCGGCTGGCGCCTGCTGCCGCTGCTGGGCTGGTTCGCCGCCTGGCGGGACCTGCCCGACGAGCCGATCGCACCACCGACGCCGCCCCGCCAGGTCGGCCTTCTGCCCCTGCAATGGCTCACCGTGCTGGCCTGGGGGGTGGGACTGCTGCTGCTGGCGCTGGGCTGCGCCGACAGCAGCGCGGCCATGGCGCGGCTCGGCGCCCTGCTCTTGCTGCTGGCCGCCGCCGCCGACGCCGGCAACCTGGTGGTCGCGTGGCGCCGGCGGCTGCCGCCTGCTATCGGGCCGGCGGCGCCACCTCGCGGATGACCGCGCCGTCCGCCTCGCTCAGCACCAGGATCGCGAAGCGCTGCGCGCCGCCGGTCGCGGCGCTCGACACCGAGGCGTAGTCGAAGCGGCCGCGCAGATCGGTGTAGCCGTCCTTGTGGAACAGGACCCGGCCGTCGCCCATCCGGGCATAGACCTTGACGTAGGTGCCCGGCAGCGGCCTGCCGCTGGCCGCCTGGCTCACGTCGAGCTGGCCGTAGCCCTCCATCATCCGCACCAAGAGCGCGTTGGCGAAGACCGGCTCGCGGCGGACGAGGCCGCCGCCGCGCACCTCCAGCAGGAAGTTGGCGTTCTGCAAGGCCGCCGGCAGCGGCAGCGCCAGCGTCGCACGGCCGGTCAGGTCGTGCCGCTGGCTCAGGTTCGGCTTGATGAAGGCGAAGCCGCCGCTCTCCTGCTGCACGAACGGCCGCGTCGAGAACAGGAACTCGACGTCCATCTCGTAGTAGGCGACCTCGCAGCTGGTCAGGTTGCGGCAGGCGATGCTGGCCTCGCGGCCGGTCACGGTCAGCTCCAGCACCGGCTCCTGCGCCGCCAGGGCGTCCTGCCGGGCGTCGCGATCGCCGGGCCGCGCCCCGCCCGCCGCCAGGCCTTCGGCCTCGTCGAGCTGGCCCAGCGCCGCGCGGAAGCGCTCGCGCCAGCGCGGCACCGGATGATCGCGGTATGGCTCGGCGATGCTGCGGGCCTCGCCGAGCTCGAGCCGGTAGAACGCCAGGTAGACCTTCAGATAGTCGCGCTGCAGGGCGTGCGGCCCCTCAGGGCCGACCTTGCCGAAGGCGGCGAACGCCTCGGCGACCCGGTCCTGCAGCAGCATGTGGTAGCACACACCGAGCCAGTCGTCCGAGTCGAGCTGCGGCCGGTAGCCCAGCACGTCGAGGAAGTGCAGGTACTGCCGGGCCACGTCGGCGTTGGCGATGCGGTACTGGCGGCCGACCCGGTGCGCGCGGCTGTGGAACAGCGGCTCGAACTCGACGTGCCGGAACGTCTCCCGTTCGACCGGGTCGATCACCACCAGCGGCGAGTCGAGCCAGGCGCCGCACTGGTTCAGGAACCCGTCCCGGTGCCGCAGATACTCCCGGGTCGTCCGGGCGTCCTGGTGGCGGATGCCATACGACCACAGCACGTCGCTGTAGACGTGCCGCTGCCGCAGGAGACCCAGCACCGCGTCGAACGCGCCGCGATCCGCCATCCGCCAGGCGATGCGCGCCAGGTCGGTGCGCTGCAGGTTGGCGCCGTCCAGGAAGGCCAGCACCTCGGCGACGCCGCCGTTCTGCGAGACGTGCTCCCACGACGCGGTGTCGATCCGGGTCGGCTCGCGCAGCACGCGGAAGGTGCGGGGCTCGGTGAAGGCCGCCAGCGTGCCGCCGTCGGTGGCGTGCACCGGGTAGTGGGCGAAGGTGCCCGGCGCCGGGAAGTAGAACGCGTAGTCGAGCGAGGTCGTGCC
The DNA here is from genome assembly GCA_964565715.1 of uncultured candidatus Brocadiaceae bacterium. Classification (GTDB taxonomy): domain Bacteria; phylum Planctomycetota; class UBA1135; order UBA1135; family UBA2386; genus CAZMGG01. The sequence continues at coordinate 19,217 of CAZMGG010000062.1, forward strand.
GTAGGGCGGCAGGTGCACCGCCACGCCGCGCGTCACGGCGCCGTTCCGCACCGGGATGCTGCCCTGCGGGATCTGCAGCAGCAGCTCCAGCTTGCGCGGCGTCGAGGTCGGGTTGGTGACCACCACCTGGCAGCCGTAGGCGACACCCTTGAGGAACTCGTCGCTGACGAACGCATCACGCTGCTCCTGGCCGACGTAGCGGTAGCGCTCGTCCAGGCGGTAGAAGTCCTGGCTCAGCAGGATCGCGCCCTCGGCGGCCTCGGCGGCCACCGGCGCCAGCTCGCGGCGCACCAGCAGCAACGGCGTCGCCGGCCGCAGGGTGCGCGTGCCGTCCTGCTGCGCGGTGCGGTGCTCGCCCGGCGTGAACGGCAGGTCCAGCACCGCCAGCGCCAGCAGCATCTCGGCGAAGGAACCGGCGGCACGGGCCACCTGGGTCGACACGAACGGGCCATCGCCCTGGTGCCGGGCGTAGTCGCGCCAGAAGGCGTTGGCCTGGACCAGGTCGGGCCCGACCCGCGGCCGCCCCCACCAGTTGCGCTCGACGTAGGCCTCGGTGGCGCCCACCGGCTGGTAGAGCACACGGGCGTCCTCCCGCGCCGCCACCTCCTTCTCGAGCTGCTCGAGCCGGCGCAGGTCGCGGCCCTCGGCGGCGTTGTCCGGCGCGGCGTCCTTGCCGGCCTTCTCGGCCAGCTTGTCGTCGCCCCGCTCGCCCTCGGCCTTCGACTTGGCCTCCTCCTTCAGCTCCATGACCTCGGCGTCCTGCAGCACCGGCGACTCGGCGGGCTCGGCCCCGGCCTTGCGCTCGGGACGCGGGGCGGCGGCGGCCGGCGGCGGCGGCGCGCCGGGCGCGTTCGGCTTCGGCGTGAGCGTGTGGAACGGCTCGGCGCCGGCGCGATCCTGCTCGCCGCCCTGCCGGAAGCGCGCCATCTCGTCGGCGGCCAGCCGCAGGCCGCGCAGCCGTTCGGCGTCAGCCCCGCCCAGCTCGCCGGCCCGCAGCGCGCTGGCGAACAGCCGCGCGTCGGTCACCGGATCCGGCGGCAGCAGTTCGACCTGCTCCTGGACCAGCCGGGCGATCGCCGCACGCTGCTCCGGCAGCCCCTGCGCCAGCAGGATCTGCTCGAAGGTGTTGAGCCGGGCGAAGGCCCGCGGCTCCAGCCACGCGGTCAGGTCGTCGCCGAGCAGCCACTGGTCGAGGAAGGTCCGCTCCAGCTTGTCCTGCAGGTAGGGCCGCACCACCGACCCGAAGAACTGCGGGTCCTTCCGGTGCAGGAAGAAGTTCAGTTCGTGGCAGGCGTGCTTGCCGTACAGCTCCTGCTTCTCCGCCGGCGTGAGCTGCGGCCAGCGCAGCACGAAGGCGAACTCGGCCAGGGCGGCGTCACCGCTCAGCGTGGTGAACAGCCGGTGGACCGCCGCCAGCGAGTCGTAGACCTCGATGCGGACGGCGCGGCGATCGTCGATGGTGGCGGTGGCGTCGGCGGCGACGAACTCGATCTTGCGTTGCTCGACGAAGTGCCGGGACGGATCCAGGCCGCCCTGGAGTTCGCGGCCGACGGGCTGCAGCGGCGTCTCCGGCCGCAGCAGGCTCACGGTCACCGCGTGCTCCAGGTCCAGCGCGAGTACCGTCAGGTGCTGCCCCTCGCCCAGATCGGCCACCGGCACGCGCACGACGCCGGCCCGGTCCGGCACCAGGTTCGCCACCACCGCCGCGGGCCGCGGCAGGAAGTCGAGATTGGGGAAGGTGCCGGCGGCCTGGTCGCCGCCGCCCTGGTTGCGCGCGCCACCACCGGCGCTGCGCCGGCCGCCGCGCCGGCCGCCGAACGCGCCCCCGGCGCCGCCGCCCAGCCCGATCGCCTCGTTCCAGCTCTCCTCGGCCAGGGCCAGCGGATTCAGCAGCAGGCTCGGCCGCGCCAGCATGTTGCCGGGGAAGCGCCGGCCGAAGCGGCGCTCCAGGATGTAACGGTACTCGTCGCCGATCTCGCGGCCGGCGTGGTAGAGCGCGAAGCCCTGCTCGGTGGCGAACGTGCGCAACGGCGACGGCGAGGGTCCGGCGAGGCCGCCGAACGCGTCGAACACCGGCAGGTAGCGCGTGGCCACCACGTGCACGCGGGCCGCCGGCCCGGCGTTCACCAGCCGCACGGTCAGGCTGCCCTGGTCGAGGGCGGCCTCGACGATGTGCAGCGGTCCCGCCGCCGGCAGTTCCAGGCCGCGATCGCGGCCGATCGCGTAGCCGACCCGTTCCGGGCCGTCGGTGATCCGCACCGGCAGGCTCACGCCCGGCTCCTCCAGCCTGAGGTCGTAGTCGCCGGCCGGCAGCCCGCGCAGCTCCAGGAAGCCCTGGGCCAGCGCCAGGTGCTCGTACGCATCGCGCACGAACACGCCGTTGCGCACCTCGAGCAGCGAGCAGGTGATCGGCGCCAGGGGACCGTCCAGCCAGGGCAGCCGCAGGGTCTGCCCGGCACGGCCGTGCAGCTGTGCGGGCCAGGTGCGCCGGGCCGGCAGCAGGCTCCAGCCCTGGTTGTCGCCGGGGAAGCCCGACGCCCGCATCGTGGTGATGCCGGGCAGCGGCCCGAGCGCGATGCGGCCGTTGCCGTCGGTCTTCAGCGCCGCGCTGACCTGACCGGGGAAGTCCTTGTGCCACAGCTCGACCTGCACGGCCCGGTCGGCGATCGGCTCGCCGTTCTTGCCCAGCACGTCGAGGACGTAGCCGTCGGGCAGCCGGCCGAGCAGCGGGCACGCGGTCAGGTCGGTGGCGTCGATGCCGTTCACCGGGAACGTGCGCTCCTCGCTGCCCAGCATCACCGGCTCGCCGCGCAGGTTCTTCAGGCGGGCGCCGAGGCTGGCGCTCACCGCCACGGCGCCGTCGGGCACCGTGAACTCGTGGACCGTCTCGCGGTCCAGCACCAGCGCCGGCCCGCGCACCTCCTCGACGCTGCCGACGCCGTCCTTGTCGCGCACCGTGAGCCGCAGCACCGGCTCCTCCAGGAGCGACAGCGACACCGTCTGGCCGTTCAGGGTCAGCATCGGCCGCAGCAGCAGCTTCGCCTTGCGCCCCGCCAGCACGGTCTCCCGCTCGACGTGCACGCCGGCCAGCAGCGCGTAGCTCTCGGCCTGGTGCTGGAACCGCGCCAGCGCCGTCAGCTCACCGTGCCGCAGCACCATGGTCTTGTTCCCCGCCTCGCTGGCGAACGGCAGGGTGATCTCGCCGTCCTCGTCGGCCGGATAGTCGCGGCCGCCGAACCAGATCGAGGCGTCGGCGAGCGGCACCGCCTGCTCGTCCAGCACGCGGAACACGTGACCCGCAGCCCCGAGCCGCTCGACGAACTGCAGGCGGCCCTTCTCGATCAGCACCCGGCTGGCGATGCCGTTGCCGACGAACTCCACCACCCAGGTGCCCGCACCGGCCAGCGCCGGGAAGTCGAACTCGCGGCGCACCTGCCGCAGCGGGTCCTCCTGGTAGTCGTGGGCGGACTCCTGGTTGGCGACCAGGCCGTCCAGGTTGACGCCGGCGTCCACCTCGCGGCCCAGTTCGGCGTGGAAGTGGAAGGTGTTGATGGCGAACACCTTGACCAGCAGCCGCGGCACGTTCTTGACGTCCACCGCGATGCGCACCGGCTCGCCGACGGCGAAGCGGCGCCGCTGCGTCGGCGGGAAGGCGATGGTCACCCGCTGGCGGAGCTGCTCGTAGTAGGCCGGGTCGTCGAGCAGCGAGTACCACCGCTCACGGTCGCCGGTGCCCTGCAGGATCCGCGTCTCCGCCAGCAGCCGCCGCAGCCAGTCGGCCTGCACGTAGCGGGCGAACGGCGCCAGGTCGTCGGCCCGGGCCAGCAGCTCCTGGAGGCAGGCGCGCACCAGCGGTTCGTCGTCGCCGATCGCCGGCAGGCCGGTCGGATAGTCGCGGCGGCCGTCGACCAGCTCGGCGCCGCGCGGCAGCTCGCGCCGGTGTTCCGGGTTGGCGTAGTCGGTGGCCCGGGGCAGCGCCAGGTAGGCCAGCAGCCGCGCCTGGTCGACGGTCCCGGCGGCGAGATCGTGCTGCAGCCGGTGGTACAGCACGTGCGCCTTCAGCGAGTTGTGCGCCGGCGACAGGGTGTCGGTGTAGGCCTGCAGCCGTTCCAGATACGCCAGCCGGTCCGCCGGCGTGTCCTGCCAGCGCACGTCGGCGGACGGCCAGAGCCGCCGCAGCACCGTGTCGACGAAGGCCGGCTCGTTGCGCAGCGCCGGCCGCAGCCGCACCAGTTCCTCGAGCTGCGCCAGCAGCAGGTTCTTGTGGATCGCCAGGGAGCCGAAGCCGCGGCTCTGCCGGTGCTCCAGGTTGCGCAGGATCAGCGCCGGCAGCCCCGGCACGTCGGGCCGCCGCAGCCGGCCGAGCAGGTGCATCAGCTGGTCGTCGCTGAGGCCGTGGGCCAGCAGCAGCGCCGTGGGCCCCTGCACCTGGCCGGGCTGCTGCTGCAGCGCCCGTTCCAGCAGCGTGCTCTCGGCGATGAGCTGCGGGTCGAGCCGCGTCGGCAGGTCCGGCACCGCGCCCGGCACGTCCCGCTGGTGGTCGAAGGTGAGGCCGAGCCGATCACGCAGGAAGGCGTAGGTGCCCGCCGGATCGCGGTCGAAGCCGAGCAGCGCCTGCCGGTTCTCGATCTCGATCACCCGCGCGGTACGGCCGTGCCGCTGGATCCAGGCCGCCAGCACCGCCGGGACCTCGCCGAACGCCTGCCGATCCTGCAGCAGCCGGCACGAGTAGTAGTAGTGTTCCTCGCTGCCGGGGATGAGCTGCTGCAGGGCCGCCTCCCGGTCGCTGGCCAGCGCCCAGGTCTCGGCGAAGCCGACCGGCGTGCCCTGGGCCCGCGTCAGCGGCGCGAGGAGCGTCGTGGCGAGGACGACGGCGAAGACGGACGCAAGACGGCACGCGCGCGGGCTGTTCATGGCATGGCTCCAGGACCGGCTCCGCGACCGCGGACCCGGAGCAGCCAACAGTAGGAGGCCGCACGCCCGCGCGAAACGGCCTTGCCATCGCCTGGTTCAGGGCTGGGCCGAACGGCCCGGCCCGGCCCCGACCAGCTGCTACAGGGCGCCGACGATCATGATGACGCCGTTCGAGCCGACCACGGCGGTGATGTTGAACTGCGCGTCCAGCTCCACCTGCAGCACCTGGCCGAAGAGCTGGCTGTTGGCCAGGGCCGGGTTGTCCGGCAGGGTGATGCCGACGCTGGCGTTGCCGCCGACCGGCGCCAGGAAGAACACCACGTCCGGCGTCGTGCGCAGCAGGCAGCCGGGCTGGCCGGCCGGGTGCAACGCCGACAGCGGCGTCGTGACGGAGCCGAAGCCGAACACGGCGAACGCCAGCGAGTTCGCGGCGATGCCGCTGGCGTCGAGCTGGAACGTGCGGCCGGTCCACGGCTCGCTGACCGTGTTGAACATCAGCGGCCCGCCGGCGCCGACGCAGGGCCCGCCGAGCGTGTCGCTGTTGGCGATCGGGTTGGCCTGGTACTCGCAGGTGGCGGTGATGGTGCCGAGGCCGCTCGGGTTCTGGCCGCTGACCTTGTAGACCTTCTGCAGCGCCGGCACGTAGGCGGCGAAGTAGCGGCTGATGGCGCCGATCACCGGGTCGCGGTTGCTGGCGGTGGCGGTGGTGTTCCAGTTGGAACCCGGCGCGCCGTACAGGCGCCACTCGTTGGTCAGCGAGTCGAACTCGCTGCACCAGGTGGAAGGCGAACCGGTGTAGAGCGGGTAGTTGACCGCGTCCAGGGTGCCGAGGCCCTGGCCGCCCTGCAGCACGATCCGCCGGCGGACCTGGTCGTAGACGCCCTGGTTGGCGTTGGCGCTGTGCGGGATGGTGCCGTTGGTGGCGATCTGCGCCCAGTCGGCGCCGTTCCAGCGCCAGACGTCGGTGCGCGGCACGTTCGGGCTGACCGAAGAGTCGATGCCGACGATCATGACGATGTCGAGCATCTCCGGCCGGGTGACCATGCTGTGCTGCCGGCGGATCGGCGGCGTGGTCCCTGTGCTGAGCTGCACCCAGGCGCCGCCGACGAACAGCCAGGTGTCGTTGGTGCAGGTGATCGGGCTGATCGAGGTGTCGCCGCCGAACATCAGCATGCCGCCGGTGATCGGATCCCAGGTCATCGCCGAGAAGCGCCGCGGCGCCGGGTTGCCGCTGGTCGGCGTGACGTCGGTCCAGGCGTTGGTGGTCGGATCCCACTCCCAGGTGTCGCCGAGCAGGACCGGCGTGGCGCCGCCGGTGTCACCGCCGAACACGATCAGCTTGTCGCGGGTGAAGTCCCAGGCGACGCAGGCGCCGCCGCGGGTGGGCGGCGAGCCGGCGGCGCCCTCGGCGGTGCGGAGTGTCCAGGCGGCGCCGTCGAACTCGTAGAGGGCGTTGCGGGTGGCGGTGCCGGCGTTGCCGTCGCGGCCGCCGAACACGTACATCTTGTCGTTGCTGGCGGCACCCGGGTTGTCACGGCGCTGGCTGGGCGTGCCGGTGACGCCCGGGGTCAGGCTCCAGGCGGCGCGGGGGGCGACGCGCGGGGTCGGCGTCTGGGCCACGATCGGCGCCGTCAGCGTGCCCAGGTGGAGGAACGTGCCGGCCGCGGCCAGCACCAGGGGGATGCAGGGGGAGTTGCGCATGCCCCCGGTCTGCCGGTGGCCGCGTTTCCGGGGCCGGAAGTCAGTCCTCGCCGAGCCGTTCCAGTTCGGCGTGCACGCCCTGCCAGAAACGCGCCCAGGCGGCGCGTTCGGCCTCAGCCAGCGGCACGGCGGCCGGCTCGGCGGCACGGGTGTCCATCAGCTCCGGCGCCAGCAGCCACGACCACAGCACGCGCCGTACGAACGCGGCGTCACGCCGGCCGTCGGCGGCGGCCTCCCGCAGCCGGGTGAAGGTTGCCTCCAGCTCCTGCCGGCCCTGCCGCAGCAGCGCCGGCGCTCCCTCGGCCTCGGGCTCCTGCTGGGCCAGACGGACCAGCAGCAACCCACGGTTCGCCGAGAGCGCCTCTTCCGCGGCGCGATCCGCCGCCGCGATCCCACGGTGCAGCGCAAGGGCGCGCTCGAGCAGGCCACGGGACGCCGCCAGTTCGGCGAGCAGCAACGGGTCGGCCCGGGCCGCCTCGGCGCCGCCGTCGAGCGAGGGCAGCAACGCCTGCATCCGTCGGGCCCGCTCCACCCAGGCCGCCGACGGGTAGCTCCAGCCCGGCTTGCGCTGGCCGAGCGCGTGGCCGCGTTCGAGCACCGTCAGCCCCTCGTTGACGCGGCCGGCGCCGAGCAGGGCGTGGCCGAGGTTGCAGCAGACGTTGGCGTCGTCGGGCCGCCGGCGGTGGGCCTCGCGCAGGAGCGGGATGGCGTCACCGGGCCGGTCGGCGAGCAGCCAGCCGCGGCCGAGTTCGGCCTGGATGTCGTCGGCCTGCGGCCGCAGCGCCATCGCCTGCCGCAGCGAGTAGAGCCCGGGCCCCAGCAGGCCCAGGTCGAGCTGGAAGCTGCCCAGCGCCAGCAGGAGATCGGCCCGGTGCGCGGCCCGGCTGAGCCCATCGCGCAGGGCCTGCAGCGAGGCGTGGTGCCGGCCGAGCTTGCGCAGGACGCCCGCCATCGGCACCAGGGCCCGCGCCCGCCGCGGCTCGCGCAGGATGCTCTCCGAGTAGGCATCCAGGGCGCCCTGCGGATCGCCCTGCACCTCGCGCCACCAGCCCACCAGCAGCCACGAGCGGTCGTAGTCGCGGTCCAGCTCCAGCAGGCCCTCGATCATCGGCCCGATGCCGTCCTTCTGGCCCTGCTCCACCAGCGCCAGCACCAGATCGACACGGGCGTGGGCGGAACGCGGGCGCACCGCCGCCGCCGCCGTCAGCAACGCGGTGATCTCCGGCAACGGCGGCGGCCGCTGCTGCCGCAGCCACGCCGCCAGATCGTGGCTCAGCGCGTAGCTCTCCGGGTACAGCACATGGGCTTTGCGGTAGAAAGCGATCGCGCCCTCGACGTCGCCCGACGCGGCAAGACAGGTGCCCAGCAGGCTGATGGTCGGCTCGGCGCCTTGCATGGTGGCGGGATCGCGGGCGAGCCGCTGCAGCTCGGCCAGCTCGCCAGTGGCCCAGGCCCGCCGCACCGCCGTGCGCATGGGCTCGGCGTCGGCCAGGTCGGCCAGCGCCACCAGGTCGCAAGAGGCCGCCGGATCCCCGCCCTGCTGCCGCCGGTGCACGGCCCAGTCGGTGAGGGCCCCGCACAGGGCATCGCGCAGGCCGTGGTCACGGATGCCGGCCGCGGCCGCCGCCGGCGGCCCCCTGAGGTCGATGCCGCACTCGGCGAACAGGCGCCGGTAGTCGGCCTCCACCACCGCCGGCGCCCGATCCTCGCCGGGATGCGGCCGGGTCTCCTCCAGGTCGTGGCGCAGGCGGTCCTCGGCGCGGGCCACCGCCAGCCGTCGGGAGAGATCGGCGCGCAACCGGACCAGGTCCTGCCGCGTGGCCGGATCGGCCGCCTCGTCCTGGGCAATCGCCTCGGCCCGCTCGGCGGCCGCCACCGCCAGCGGCAGATTCTCCAGGCGGGAACCGGCGCGCTCGGCGAAGCCGCGGGCCTCGGCCGCCGCCGCCTGCGCCCGCCGTTCGATGGCCTGCCGCCGTTGATCGTGCTCGCTGCGCCACCACAGGTAGCCCAGCGACGCCGCCACCACGCCCAGGCAGCCGAGCAGCGCCAGGGCCACGGTCAGCCGCCGCGCCCGGCGCTCGGCCACCGCCCGCGTCTGCGCCGCCACCGCCTGCAGTTCGAGCCGCCGCTGCCGCTCGCCCGCCGCCGCCTGGTGGGCGCGCAACGCCGCCGCCACCTCGCCGGCATCGGCCGGCCGGGCCGCCGGATCCACCTGCAGGCAGCGTTGCGCCAGCTCCACCAGTTCCGGCTCGCCGCCGCAGGCCCGCAGCCGTTGCCGCGCCGGTTCGAGGTCGCCTTCCGCCGCCCGCTGGTGCACCTGGTAGACCGACTCGCCGACGTAGGGCGGCCGGCCGGTGAGCAGTTCGGTGAGGATCGCGCCCAGCCCGAACACGTCGGCCGGACGGCCGACCCGGGCCGCGTCGCCGCGGGCCTGCTCCGGCGACAGGTAGGCCGGCGTGCCGAGCGAACGCCGGCCGCGCCCCTCGTCACCGGTCACCGCCTCGCCGCTCCAGGCCCGCGCCATGCCCCAGTCCAGCACCTGCACCTCGCCGAACGCGCCGGTCATCACGTTGGCCGGCGTCAGGTCGCCGTGCACCACGCCACGCTCATGGGCGAACGCGACCGCCTCGCAGACCTGGATCAACACCGGCAGCAACGCCGCCCGCGCCGCCTCGGTGTCGGCGGTGCGGAGCAGTTCGCGCAGGGTGCGGCCCTGGACGATGCGCATGGTGTAGCCGAGCTGGCCGTCCTGCTCGACCACCTCGTAGACCGGCACGATGCCTGGGTGCTGCAGGCCGCTGCTGATCCGCGCCTCCTCCCGGAAGCGCCGCACCCGCTCGGCGTCGCGGGCGTACTCGGGCCGCAGCACCTTCAGGGCCACCTCGCGGCCGAGCTGCGGGTCCCGCACGTGGTAGACGGTGCCCAGCCCGCCGTGGCCGAGCCGGCCCAGCACCCGGTAGCGGCCGAACTGATCCGGAACGGGCTCGGCGGGGGCCGGCGCCGGTTCGCCGCCCTGGAAGGCGGCCTGCAGGCCTCGTTCCAGCAGATCGTCGAGGTCACCGGTCGGGTGCATGGGTCCTGCCGGCGGGTCTGCCGGCGGCCCGGTTTCCGGGGGCGGAAGCGCCATCAGTGCAGGAGCTGCAGGAGGTCCCGGCAGGCCTGTTCGAGCGCCGCCGCCGTGTGGTCAGGATGGTAGAGCCCGACCACCTCCAGCAGCGCGTCGCGGTACTCGCGACGGGCCTCCTTCAGCAGCTCGTAGATCCGCTCCACCGGCATCTGCATCGCCACCGCGACCTCCCGCGGCGGCAGGCCGTTCTCGAACTGCAGGCCGAGCGCCTGGAAGCGCAGCGCCGCCGCCGGCGAACGCGTCGACCGCCGCGCCATCAGCTCCCGGGCCTGCCGGGTCACCGCCACCGCGAAGGCCCGGTCGAACACCCGCGACAGGCTGGCGTCGTCCGCCGCCACCTGGTCGGCGTCGAAGTCCTGGCCGAGCGGCCGGTCGCGCCGCCGCGCCAGCCGCCGTTCCGCCATCAGCGCCACGTTGCGGACGATGCCGAACAGGTAGGCGCGGAAGCCGCCGTTCCGCCCGGGATCCACCCGGCTCAGCGCGCCGCCGTCCTTGAAGCACTCCACCATCACGTCCTGGGCGGCGTCCTGCACGGCCTCGTGGTGCCGCGGCAGGCGCCAGCGGGCGGCGAGGTAGGCCGCGATCACCGGCGCGTAGCGGATCGAGAAGGTCTCCCGATCGAGCGGCCGCCCCTCGGCGGCGCCGAGGATCAGGGACCAGCGGGTCGCGTCGGCTTCGGCCACGGCGGCATCATGCCACAGGCGCGCCGTCCGCCGGCGGCGCCACCGCCCGGCTGGCCCGCCGCCGGGCCCCCAGGTGCCATACCACCGGCGTCACCAGCAGGCTCACCACGAGGCTGAGCATCTGGCCGCCGATCACCACCACCGAGATGGCCTTGCGTTCCTCGGCGCCCGGTCCGCTGCCCAGCGCCAGCGGCAGCATGCCGGCGACGAACGCCAGCGTCGTCATCAGGATCGGTCGCAGCCGGTCGCGGCTGCCGTGCAGCACCGCGTCCCAGGCGCTCTCGCCCTCCCGCAGCAGCTGGTTGCTGTGGTCGATCTGCAGGATCGAGTTCTTCTTCACCATGCCAAACAGCACCAGCACGCCCAGCGCCGAGTAGAGGTTCAGCGTCTCGCCGGAGCCCCACAGCGACAGCAGGGCGAACGGCGCCGCCAGCGGCAGCGACAGCAGGATGATCGCCGGCTGGCCCAGCGACTCGAACTGCATCGCCAGGATCATGTACATGAACAGCAGCGACAGCAGGAACGCGACCTGGAACTCGGCGAACGTGCGCTCCAGCTCGCGGGCCCGGCCGGACACCGCGGTGCTGTACTCCGGCCCCATGCCCAGCTCCTGGGCCGCGGCCCGCAGCGCCGCCGTGCGATCGGCCAGCGCGTGGCCCGGCGCCAGCGAGCCGCGCAGGCTCACCTGCCGCTGCCGGTCCATCCGGTCGATGCGCGACGCGCTCTGCGCCGGCACCAGCTGCACCAGGCTGTCCAGCCGCACCGGCGGCCCGCCCTGCCGGGGCACCAGCAGCCGGCCGAACTCCGCCGGATCCACCCGGTCCTGCTCCTGCAGCCGCAGCCGCACGTCGTATTCCTCGTCCAGCTCCGGATCGCGGAACCGCCCCACCTGGCGGTCGCCGCCCACCAGCAGCCGCAGGGCGAACGCGATGTCCTGGGTGTCGACGCCCAGTTCGGCGGCGCGCTCGCGATCGATCACCGCCCGCAGCTCCGGCCGCGACAGCCGCAGGGTCACGTCCAGGTCCAGCATGCCGCCCAGCGCCGCCGCCTTCGCCTTCAGCCCGTTGGCGAACCGCGCCAGCTCCTCCAGATCCGGACCGCGGATGGCGAAGTCGATGTCGAAGTTGCCGCCGCCGATGTTGAAGCTGCGCTGGTTGCGCACCGAGCAGCGCAGGTCGGGGAACCGCCGCAGCACGCCGCGGACCTGCCCCATCACCTCGCGCTGGGTGTAGTTGCCCTGGAACGCCGCCTGCGGCCGCCCGGCCACCAGTTCCCGCCACAGCCGCGCGAACGAGAAACGCCGCACCTCGTGCGGCTCGATCCGCACGTAGATCTGCCCCTGGTTGACGCCGCCGAGGAAGCCGCCGCCCACCGTCGCCAGCGTCGTGCGGATCGCCGGGATCTTCGCCAGCTCCGCCTCCACCGCCCGCACCGCCGCGTCCATCGCCTGGAAGCCCGCGCCGTCCGGCCCGTTCAGGTTGATGTCGAATTCGCCCTCGTCGACGTCGCTGGGGATGTAGTCCTGCGGCACCAGCCGGTAGAGCGGCAGGCTGCTCCCCACCAGCAGCAGCGCCGCCGTGATCGTCAGCCACGGATGCCGCAGGCAACCGCGCAGCGCCCACAGGTAGCATCGCTCCCACCACGGCCCGCGGCCCGGCTGCCCGTGCAGCCGCCCCATCGACCCCTGCTTCAGCCAGCGCGCGCTCATCGTCGGCGTCAGCGAGAACGACACCACCAGGCTGACCAGCACCGCCACCGCCGAGGTGATGCCGAACTGGTAGAGGAAGCGGCCGGAGATGCTCGACATGAACGAGAC
>CAZMGG010000063.1:0-31343 GCA_964565715.1 uncultured candidatus Brocadiaceae bacterium
CACCGCCGGCGCGGGCCGCCGCCGGCGCCAGAGGAACAGGCTCAGCAACACCAGCGCAGCCGCCGCGACGCCAGCACCCCAGCCGAGCCAGCGCCCCCAGGCCGGCCCGCCCACGAACGGTTCGCCCGGCGCCTCGATGCCGCCGCCGTCGCCGTCGGGCAGCACCGAGGTCACCATGAGCTTCAGCTCGGCGGAGCGCGCCTCGATGCCGTCGTCGGTGCGGGCCACGAACGGCGGGATCGTCAGCTCGCCGGGCCCGCGCAGGGGCCGCAGCCGCACGGTGACCGTGCGCCAGGTGCCGCCGCCCCAGGGCTCGGTGACGCCGGGCAGCACTTCGCCGCGGCAGCCGTCTGGCACCCGCGGATCGAACGCGACGGTGCCGGACCGCCAGTAGAGATCGAGCCGGATCGTGGCCTCGCCGAGCAATGGCACCGCCGGCGGATCGAGCCGCGCCTGCAGGACGATCTGGGCGGCGGGCGGCTCCTGCCACGGCGGCGCCGGGCCGCCGCAGGCCGCCAGCAGGAGGAACCACGGTCCCGCGACGTACCGCGCCGTCACGCCCGCCCTCCCCGCCGTTCGCGCATGCGGAAGAAGCGCACGATCGGATCCGCCACGCTGCCGCGGGTCGGCACGTCGAGCAGATCCACGCCGGTGCGCTTGCAGGTCGTCTCGATGCGCCGCCGGTCGGCCATGGCCAAAGCCGTCACCGCCGCGCGCACCCGGCGGCTGCCGGTGTCGACCCAGCGTTCGGTGCCGGTCTCGACGTCGCGCAGGCGCAGGAGGCCGACCCGGGGCAGATCCTCGCTGTGCGGGTCACGGATGCGCACGGCGATCACGTCGTGGCGACGCGCCAGCAATCGCAGCGGCTTCTCCCAGCCCTCGCCGAAGAAGTCGCTCAGCACGAACACCACCGCCCGCCGCCGCTGCACCCGGCCGGCGTAGTCGAGCGCCAGCGCCAGGTCGGTGCCGGTGCCCGCCGGTTCCGGCGCATAGGCCTCGCGGATCAGCCGCAGCACGTGGCCCTTGCCCTTCTTGGCCGGCACGTACCGCTCGATCCGATCGCTGAACGCGATCATCCCGGCCTTGTCGTTGTTGCGCGCCGCGGCGAACGCGATGCAGCCGACGAACAGCGCCGCCGTCTCCCGCACCGTGCGGCCGCCGCGCGCCGCCAGCGCGGTGCCGAACGCGGTGCTGGCCGACGCGTCCAGCAGGAACAGGACCGCCAGCTCCCGCTCCTCCATGAACTTCTTGATGTGCGGCCGGCCGGTGCGCGCCGTCACGTTCCAGTCGACGGTGCGCGGGTCGTCGCCCTCGATGAACTCGCGCACCTCGTCGAACTCGATGCCCGAGCCGCGGAACACCGACGTGTCGCCGCCGGCCAGCACGTCGGTGACCATCCGCCGTGTGTGCACGTGGATCCTGGCCACCTGGGCCAGCATCTCGCGGTCGAGGGCCCGCTCGGTCATCGCCCCTCCGGTCAGGGCACCGGCACGGTGTCGAACACCTGCCGCAGCACGTCCTCGCTGGTCACGCCCTCGGCCTCGGCCTCGTAGGTCGTCAGCACGCGGTGCCGCAGCACCGGATAGCCGACCGACTTGACGTCCTGCGGCGTGACGAAGCCGCGCCCTTCGAGGAACGCCCGGGCCCGCGCCGCCCGCACCAGCGCCAGGCTGGCCCGCGGCGACGCCCCGTACAGGATCAGCGGGGCCAGGTCCTTCAGGCCGACCGCGTCGGGCTTGCGCGTGGCGTGCACCAGTTCCACCACGTAGGCCTTCACCTTGTCGTCCAGGTAGATGGTGTCCAGCAGCCGCCGGCTCTGCAGCAGCGCTTCCGGCGAGGTCACCGCCTGCACCGGCGGCAACGCCGCCATGCCGCCCATCCGGTCGATGATCTTCAGCTCCTCCGCCTTGTCCGGATAGCCGACCACCAGCTTCAGCATGAAGCGGTCGACCTGCGCCTCGGGCAGCGGGTAGGTGCCCTCCTGCTCCACCGGATTCTGGGTGGCCAGCACCAGGAACGGCTCCGGCAGGCTGCGGGTCTCGCCGCCCAGCGACACCTGCCGCTCCTGCATCGCCTCCAGCAGCGCCGACTGCACCTTGGCCGGCGCCCGGTTGATCTCGTCGGCCAGCACGACGTTGGCGAACACGGGCCCCTCCCGCACCGACCACGACCCGTCGCGCGGGTCGTAGACATGGGTGCCGACCAGGTCCGCCGGCAGCAGGTCGGGAGTGAACTGGATCCGGCGGAAGCGGCCGCCGACCGCCCGCGCCAGCGACGACACCGCCAGTGACTTGGCCAGGCCGGGCAGGCCTTCCAGCAGGACGTGGCCGTCGGCCAGCAGCGCGATCAGGAGCCCGTCCAGCAGGGCTTCCTGGCCGACGATGACCCCCTGCAGGGCGGTGCGCACGGACTGGAGGTGGCGGGATTCGTGGCGGACCTTCTCGGCGATCGCGGCTACATCGGTCATGGGCACTCGCAAGTCGGGACGGCGCAGAACGATAGCGAGCGGCAATCCCTCCCGGCAGCGTGCGATCCGATTCCCGCGCGCCGCCGGTCAGGCCGGTTACATGCGCGCCGCCGCCCGGTCGCCGAATCGCGCGCGCATGGCCAGGAAGCGCACGCCCCAGATCGCCTCGGGCCGGGCCTGGAACCGGCTCCAGGCCAGCGCGCCGTCGCCACCGGCTTGCGCCACGGCATCCCGCACCACCGCCTCGTGCCCGGCCACCGCCACCGCCGCCAACCCCTCGCCGTAGCGACCGCGCAGGGCGACGAACGCCACGGCCTGCCGGCGCAGGTCCGGCTCCGGCAGCGCCACGCCGAGCATCTCGCGCAGCGCCATCACGTCGGCGGTGGTGAGGCCCGCGTCCCGGGCCACCGCCGCCGCGAAGGCCGCCTCCGCCTCGATGCGGCGGAACGGCGAACAGGCCCGCAGGCCGGCGAACGCGGCGAGGAACGCCAGGACCAGGCCGGCGAGGATGGGCGTGCTGCCCTTCATGGCCCGTGGCGCCGGCGGCTCAGCGGATCGCGGCCTTGCCGGCCTCGTACAGCACGCGGTAGCGCGCGGCCAGGGCCTCGAGGGCTGCCGGGGTGCTCTGCGGCGTCACCGGCCCGAAGTCCTCGTTGGCGACGGTGCGCATCACCGCCGCGGTCAGCATGCGCAGCCGCGGCTGCGGCAGCTCGACCAGCAGGCGCGCCAGTTCGGGCAGGGGCGCCAGTCCGGCGCCGGCGGTGAACTGCTCGGGCTTCAGCGTGGTCTCGACCGTGTCGGCACGGAGCGCCGCCAGCAGCCACTGCCACTGCGAGTCGGCGCGCCGCAGGCGCCACCACTGCTCCAGGAACACGACGCGGTCCTCGCGGCCCGACACGTCCAGGCCGGTGATCGCTTCCAGCATCGCGGTGACCGGCAGGTTGTCCTGACCCTGCCGCAGCATCTCGATCAGCTCGGGCACGATCTGCGGGTCCTGCAGCTGGCCGAGCAGCAGCACCACCTCGCGGCGGGCGGCGGCGGTGGCCACGGTCAGGTGCGGCCGCAGGGCGGGCACCGCCAGCAGGGCGCCCATGCGCTGCAGGTAGAACCGCGCCAGTTCGCCGTTCTCGTTGCCCTGGCCGGCGACGAACAGCTCCGCCATCAGGCCGGCGGCGCGCATCTCGCGCAGTTCGCCGATGCCGCGCAGGGCCGCGTCGCGGTCCTCCTTGGCCGGAGCCTCCATCGCCCGCTGCAGCACGGCGAACGCGCCGTCGCCGCCGATCCGGCCGAGGCTGCGCAGGCACTCGCGGCGCAGCAGCGGCTCGGTCGCCGGTGCGGCGATCAGTTCGATGACGCGGGTGCGCGCCTCGGCGACGGGCACGGCGCCGACGGCGAACGCCGCCGCCCGGGCCACCGCCGGGTCGGCATCGTCGAGCAGCGTCACCAGCCGGCCCGAGGCCCGCAGGTCGCGCATGCGGACCACCTCGTCGATCGCGGCCTGACGCACGACGGCGCGTTCGTCGGTGAGGGCCGCCAGCACGCGATCGGGACCGAGCAGGGCGAACAGCTTCATCACCGCCGGCCGGCCGCCGCCGTCCTTGGTCCAGGCGAGATCGATGCAGCGGCGCCAGATCCGGTCGCCGGGCGTCGCCGCCGCGAGTTCCAGCAACGCCAGCTCGTGGGGCCCCATGGCGGGCGGCAGGGCGGCCAGTTCGAGCATCCGATCGGCCTCGGCCTCGCCGAGCAGGGCATGCTTGTCGGGCTCCGCCAGCAGCCGGGCCAGGGCCCGGCCGCGCAGGTCGGCGCCGACCGCCGGCCACACCGCGATCACGCGGCGCAGGAAGCGCCGGCTGCGCTCGATCGGCGCCGGATTGGCGTCGAGCCAGCGCCGCTCGGCGCGCCAGAAGGCCGCCCGGTCCGGCTCCTCGGCCGGATCCCGGTAGAGCTGCCAGATCTCGCCGTCGGCCACCTCGGCCAGGGCCGCCGCCAGCCGGTCGAACTCGGCGCTGCCAGGAAGCGCAACGGTCTGGCAGCGGGCGCCCTGCACCTGCAGCTGCAGCGTGCCCGGCGCGGCCACGCCGATGGCGCGGGCCGGACCGCCGGCCATGAAGCCGAGGGTCTTGAGCCGCCGCACCAGATCCAGCATGGCGGTGGCCGTCAGCACCATCTCCTCGGCGCCGGCGAGGTTGGCGGTCCCGGCCAGGTCCTCGCCGAGCAGGCGGAGGTGCTGCCGTTCGCGCCGCAGTTCGATCACGGTGCGGCCGGCGTTCTCGGCGTCGACGCGCACCGCGGCCCGCAGGCCCTGGAAGCCCGATTCGGCCCCGGCCCACCATTCGGCCCAGCTCACGCCGTCGCCCGGCGTGCGGCCGGTCAGCGCCTGCAGCCGCGCCTCGACGGGTTCCCGCAGCAGGCTCAGGTTCGGCACGAAGGCCTGCGGCGAGGCCACCGCCACCAGGTTGCGCACCACATCGGCGTCGCGGAAGCGCGCCGGATCCGGGTCGTCGGAGCGGAAGGCCAGTTCCGCCAGGGCCACCGCGGCGAGGCTGCGCACCGCCGGATCCGGATCGTCGAGGCCCCGGCGCAGCACGTCGGCGCTGGAGGGAGGCAGCACTTCCTGCCCGGTCACCGCCTGGGTCTGGGCCAGCACGAACGCGGCATAGGCATGGGTGCGGTCGATCGGCGGCGCCGCCAGGGCCTGCTGCAGTGCCGGCACCGCCGGCGCACCGATGCGCAGCAGCTGCGTGCAGGCGGCGCCGGCCACCGTCGCCTCCTTGGCCAGCAGCTCCACCAGCCGCTGCCAGGCCCGCTCGTCGGCCACCGCGCCCAGCAGGTCGCAGCCGGCGAGTTGCAGATCGAGGGCCTGATCGCCGGACAGCTCCAGCGCGAACGGCAGGTCCTCCACGGTCATCATGCCGACCAGCAGCTCGGTGGCCGCCCGCCGCACCGCCGACTGCCGGCCGCGGACGCATTCCTTCAGGGCCGCCTTGGCGTCGTTGCCCTTGAGCTGGGCCATCGCCGCGATCACGTCGCGGGTCGCCTCGCCCATCGAACGGGTGAGCAGCTGGAACAGCAGCTCGTCGCCGACCTTGGTCGTGCCGTAACGCCGCGCCACCGCCATCAGGTCCTGCATCTCCCGCGAACGGGCCTGCCGCGCCACCTGGATGATCAGCCCCTCCAGGTCGCGGAACTGCTGCGGCAAGGCCTGCAGCCGGATCTCGAACTGATCGCCGGCGGTGCGCAGGTTGACCAGGGTGCGCCGGAAGTTCGCCACCTCGTCGGCGGCCACCGGACGCGTCTCCGGTTGGGCCGGTCGCGGCGGCGGCAGGCGCAGGTCACCCTGCGGCGCGGGCAGGAGGGCGGAGAGGACCAGGAGGCTCGACAGGATCATGGCGCGATGGGGTCTGGGCGCCGGCCGAGGGGGTGGAAGCCGGCGCAGCGCCGCCGGGGCGGCCGCGAAGGGGCGGGAGCATAGCGGACCGGCCCGCCCAGTTCCCCCTTGGTCCCGCCTCCCGGCCCCGCCACACTCGCCGGGCTTCCCGCGGCCCGCATCCGACCTTGCCCCCGTCCCCCGTCCTCGTCCACCTGGCCCTGCTGGCGGTGTCGCTCCTGTTCGGGGCCAACTACGTCTTCACCAAGCTGATCCTGGCGGAGATCCCGCCCCGCAGCTGGGTGCTGTTCCGGGTGCTGCTGGCCACCGCCGTGCTGGTGCCCCTCGCCCTGCGGCTGCGCCGCTCCTGGCCGGGACGGCGCCACCTGGCCGGGCTCCTGCTGGCGTCGCTGCTGGGCGTGGTGCTCAACCAGATCCTGTTCACCGAGGGCATGGCCCGCACCACGCCCAACCACTCGGCGGTGATCAACGCCGGCATCCCCACCTGGACCCTCATCGCGGCGTGCCTGTTCCGGCAGGAGCAGTTCACCGGCCGCAAGGTGCTGGCGATCCTGTGCGCCCTGGTCGGGGTCGGCACCCTGCTGCAGGTGGACCAGATGATCGCCACCGGCGAAGGGCTCACCGGCGAGATGCTGCTCGGCGACCTGATGACGATGGCCAACGGCATGTCGTTCGCCGTGCACCTGGTGCTGATGCGGCACCTCGGTCGCGAACTGGATCCGTGGGCCAGCGTGGCGATCATGTTCGTGGCGGCGAGCGTGATGATGACCGGCTGGAGCGCGCCGGCGCTGGAAGGCGACCACTGGCGGGCGCTGCTGGCGCCGCCGACGCTGTGGCTGGCGGCGTATGCGGTGCTGTTCGCGACCGTCGCCACCTACTTCCTGAACACCTGGGCCCTGCGCCACACCCGCAGCTCGCAGGTGGCGCTCTACATCAACGTGCAGCCGATCGTCGCCGCGGCCCTGGGCACGGCGCTCGGCAACCCGGCGCCGGGCTGGCGGTTCTTCACCGCGCTCGGGCTGGTGGCGCTCGGACTCTGGCTGCAGTCGCGGGCGGGCACTCGCTAGACTCCCCCGCCCCGATGACCAGCCTGCAGCCCGGACAGATCCTCGAAGTCACCGCCGAGAAGCTGGCGGTGGGCGGCCACGCCGTCTGCCGCCACCAGGGGATGGTCGTCTTCGTGCCCTTCGCCGCCCCCGGCGACCGCCTGCGCGTGGAGGTCACCGAGGTCGACAAGCGCTTCGCCAAGGGCCGCATCCAGGAGATCCTGCAGCCGTCGCCGCACCGACGACCGGCGCGCTGCCGACACTTCGGCGACTGCGGCGGCTGCCAGTTCCAGCACATCGACTACGCGGAGCAGACCGCGCAGAAGGGCGAGTTCGTCCGTGACGCCCTGCGGCGGATCGGCGGCATCGACTGGCAACGACCGATCCCGGTACATGCGGGCCCGGAGTGGGGCTACCGCTCGCGCACGGCGCTGAAGGTGTGGCGGCACAAGCTCGGCTTCCACCGGGCGTTCTCCAACGAGACCGTCGACGCCGAGGAATGTCCGGTGCTGGTGCCGGAGCTGGAACGGGCGCTGCCGGCGGTGCGGGCCGCACTCGGCCGCGTGCCGCGCGATCAGGAGCCGCACCAGATCGACGGCGCCTGCGGCGTCGGCGAGCCGGTGTTCGCGCCGGACCTGCCGGGCATGCGCAAGGACCTGGTCGAACACCAGGTGCTGGGCTTCTCGTTCCTGATCGAGCCGGAGAGCTTCTTCCAGCAGAACCGCCACCTGACGCCGGACCTGGTGCAGCACGCGATCGACGGGCTGGACGGCGGGCTGTGCTACGACCTCTACGCCGGCGTCGGCCTGTTCTCGCTGCCGCTGAGCCGGCAGTGCGGCCGGGTGGTGGCGGTGGAGGACGAACGGCGGGCGGTGCTGCTCGGCCGCGTCAACGCGCGGAACGCCGGCGCCGACCAGGTCGAGTACGTGCGCCTCTCGGTGGAGGCGTTCCTCGGCCAGCGCGAGCTCGAGCGGCCCGACGTGGTGGTGATGGATCCGCCGCGGCTCGGCGCGAAGCCGGCGATCCCGGGCCTGCTGGCGCTGCGGCCGGAACGGCTGGTCTACGTGTCGTGCGATCCGGGCACCCTGGCCCGCGACCTCAAGGACCTGTGCGGGGGCGGCTACCGGCTGGACGCGGTCGCAGCGTTCGACATGTTCCCGCAGACCTGGCACGTGGAAGCGGTGGCGAAGCTGGCCCTCGGCGGAACTAGATCGTAACTACTTATTCTCCAGGTATTTACGGAATCCCTAGCCCGGCCACGACCACCCGGCCGCAGCAGCGCGGTCCCTCCCGCACGGTCATGCCGATCTTGGCCGCGGCGAAGGTGACCGTCACGTCGGCGCGGCAGGCTTCGCCCAGCACCTCGCCGGTGTCGCCGTGCAGGCCCGACGGCAGGTCGACGCACAGCTTCGGGCCCTCTGCGGCGTGGAACAGGCGCACCCACGCGAGCGCGCTGCCCTGCAGCGGCCGCTCGAGGCCGGTGCCGAACAGGGCGTCGATCCACACGGCGCCGCGGTGCGCCGCGGGATCCGGCGGCGTCCCCACCACCACCGGCACGCCGGCCGCCCGCAGCACGCGCACCTGCAACGCCGCGTCGGGCGCCTTGTGCGGATCGGGCTCGGCCAGCAGGTGCAGCACGGCGCGGCGGCCGAGGTGACGCACGGCGGCGCTGCCGTCGCCGCCGTTGTTGCCAGCACCCGCCAGCACGACCCAGCGATCGCCGAGCAGCCGGGCCTGCTCGGCCACCGCGCGGGCGGCGTTCTCCATCAGCAGGATGCTCGGCATGCCGAGGCGCAGGACCGCGTCGCGATCGATCGCGCGGGCCTGGGCCACGGTGATCGGAACGGTGGATGCGGGCTCGGTCATGACTGCATCATCGGCGCCTCGGCCTCGGCGCGCACGGCCGTGCGGGCCTGCTGCAGCAGCGCCAGGTCCTCCACCGGGTCGAGGGCGCGCAGGTCCGAGAAGCCGCTCTGCGCGGTGCCGAGCAGTTCGCCGCTGCCGCGGATGGCGAGGTCGGCCTCGGCCAGCGCGAAGCCATCGGTGGTGCGGCACACGGCCTTGACCCGTTCGCTGGGCAGGCCGCACAGGAGGCACAGGCCCGAACGGCGGCCGCGGCCGACGCGGCCGCGGAGCTGGTGCAGCGTGGCGAGACCGAAGCGTTCGGCGGCCACCACCACCATCAGGGTCGCGTCGGGGACGTCGACGCCGACCTCGAGCACGGTGGTGCCTACCAGCACGTCGAAGTCGCCCTGACGGAACGCCGCCAGCACGGCCTGGCGCTCGGCGACGGTGAGGCGGCCGTGCACGAGGCCGGTCCGGAAGCGGCGGGACAGATCGCGGTGCAGGCGCACGGCGCCGCCCTTCTCACCCTCCTCGCCGACCTGCGGGCAGACCACGAACACGCGATCGCGGCGGCGCACGCGGCGTTCGATGGCCTGCAGGACGCGGTTCCAGCGCAGCGCCGGCAGGAAGCGCGCGCGGGCCGGCCGGCGGCCCGGCGGCCGCTCCCGCAGGGTCACGGCATCGAGGTCGCCGAAGATGGTCAGCGCGAGCGTGCGCGGGATCGGCGTCGCGGTCATCACCAGCACGTGCGGGTCGGCGCCCTTGTGCACGAGCTGCATGCGCTGGTCGACGCCGAAGCGATGCTGCTCGTCGACGACCACGAGTCCGAGATCGCAGAAGACGGTGCGCTCCGACAGCAGGGCGTGGGTGCCGAACACCAGGTGCGGGCCGCCGCGCTGCAGCGCCGCGTCCAGCTCGCGCCGTTCCGGCTCGCGCAGGGCGTTGGTCAGCAACGACACCCGCACGTCGCTGCCGGCGAGCCAGCGGGCGATGGCGGCGTGGTGCTGCTCGGCGAGCACCTCGGTGGGCGCCAGGAACGCCACCTGGGCGCCATGGGCCAGCACCGCCAGGGCCGCCCACACCGCCACGGCGGTCTTGCCGGTGCCGACGTCGCCCTGCAGCAGCACGCCGGCCGGCGCCGGGCCACGGAGACGCTGGCGCAGCGCCGCCACGGCCGCCGCCTGGTCGCCGGTCAGCGTGAACGGGATGCGGGCGGCGATCCGTTCGGCGAGGCGCTCGTCCACCGGGAACGCCCGGCCCGGCCGCGCCTCGCGGCGACGGCGCGCCTGCTCGACGCGGCGGAACAGCGCCACCGCCTCGCGCACGGCGAAGTGGGACCGCGCCGCCTCGTGGGCGGCGACGTCCGGTGGCCGGTGCATGGCGGCCAACAGGGCGCCGATGCCCGGCGCCGACGCCTGGGCCAGCGACGGCGGCAGCGGCGGCAGGCGCAGATCGTCGAGGGCCGTGCCCGCCAGCGCCGCCGCCAGCCACTGCTGCAGGCGCGCCGGCGACACCCCTTCCACTTCCGGATAGCGGAGCTGGACGTCGCCCGCTGGCGCCGCGTCGGCGCCCAGCACCCGGGCCCCGCGCAGCATCCAGCGGCGCCCGCGCAGTTCCAGGGTGCCCTCGACGGCGCGGGCGCTGCCCACCGGCCAGGCCTTCTTCAGCCAGGGCTGGTTGAAGAACACCGCGGCGAACGGCGTGCCGTCGGCGCAGGCGAATTCGACCGTCACCATCGCCCGCCGGCCGGGCAGGAACTGCAGGCGGGCGCCGCGCACGGTGCCGCGCAGCCGCACCAGCTGGCCGATCTCGGCCTCGCCCGGCGCCGCCAGTTCGCGCAGCTCACGGCAGCGCCGCGGGAACAGCAGCAGCAGGTCCTGCAGCGTGCGCAGGCCCTGCTGGGCGAGCCGCTGCGCCGTGGTCGGACCGATCCCCGGCAGCCGGGTCAGCGGCGCATCCGGCGACCACGGCGGTGCCGTCGAGGGTTGCTGCTGCGGCGCCGCCATGGCCGCATGGTGTAGCGGCAGCGCGGCGGGCCGCAACCGCGGGCCGCGCTTGAGCGCACCGGGCGAACCGATACCCTCACGCGACCTTGAAGCGGCTCACCGAGGAGCAACTCGCCCGGCTGCGCCCGTTCGGCTTCGACCCGGACCTGCTGGCCGCCTGGCAGCAGGCGGTCGCCGACGGCAGCCTCAGCCTCGCCGGCAATCAGATCCAGGGCGAACTGCGGCCGCCGCCACCGGGCACGATCCAGCAGCTGCCGGCCGCCGGGTCCGCGGACGGCAAGGAACTGGCCGCCGCCGGCCGCGCCGCCATCGCCGCCAACCAGTTCGGCGTCGCGGTGCTGAACGGCGGCATGGCCACCCGCTTCGGCGGCGTGGTCAAGGGCGTGGTCGACGTACTGGGCAAGGGCCGCTCGTTCCTCGGGCTGGTGGCCGAGGACATCCTGGCGACGCAGAAGGCCTGCGGCGGCCGCGTGCCGCTGTTCCTGATGAACAGCTTCGCCACCGACGCAGCCACCAAGGCGCACTTCGCCGAACACGACCACTTCGGCCTCGATCCCTCCCAGGTGCACCACTTCACCCAGTTCGTCTCGGTGCGCATGGACGAGAAGGGCGACCTGCTGCTCGACGAGGGCGGCGAGCCGTCGCCCTACGGCCCCGGCCACGGCGACTTCGCACCGGCCCTGCGGCAGAGCGGCCGCCTGCGCACGTTCCTGCACGGCGGCGGCCGGTTCCTGCTGGTGCGCAACGTCGACAACGTCGGCGCCCGCATCCACCCCGGCATCCTCGGCCTGCACCTGCAGAATGGCGTCGATCTCACCGTGGAGACCGCGCCGAAGTGGCCCGCCGACGTCGGCGGCTCGCCGTTCGTCGTCGATGGCCTCCTGCAGATGGTCGAGCAGATCCGCTATCCGCCGGACTTCGATGCCGAGGTGTCGCCGGTGTTCAACACCAACACCTTCTGGTTCAGCGCCGAGGCCCTCGACCGGGACTTCGAACTGGGCTGGTACTACGTGCAGAAGAAGGTCGGCGACCGCAAGGCGGTGCAGGTGGAGCGGCTGCTGGGCGAGATGACGCGGCACCTGCGCTCGGCGTACCTGCAGGTGCGGCGCACCGGCAAGGGCAACCGGTTCCTGCCGGTGAAGACGCCGGAGGATCTGGAGGCCGCCCGCGACGAGATCGCCGAGATGTACGGCCGGAAGGGCTGAGGCGGGAAGGCGGGTCCGTGCCCGCCCGCCCGCGTCTTCAACTGCCGCTCACTGGCCGATGACGGCGGTCGCCGCGTCGGACACCACCACGCCGAGCGCGTTGGGCGGCGTGGCCGGCGGCAGCGGCATGTCGAGCGCCATGCCCTGGGTGTGGAAGACCTGGCAGAGCAGCGCCGGGCTGTTGGGCAGGGCCAGGTTGAAGGCCGCCGTGCCGCCCGTGCCGACGATCAGCGTCACCGAGTCGGGTGAGACCCGGGCCGGGCAGCCCGGCGCGCCGAAGGCGCCGAGGTCCAGCGGCAGCGGGCCCGCCTGGGACATGGTCTTGCTGAAGCCGATGATGAAGAAGGCCGCATCCGGGAACGGCAGGCTGCCCAGGTTGGCGGTCATCGTCTGGCCCAGCCGCGGCAGGGCCGACGCGGTGTTGGTCGGCATGCCGTTGCTGCCCGTGCAGCCATCGCCCATGAACGTGTAACCGGCCTCGCCGCCGGTGCTGCAGGTCGAGTAGTAGAAGGCGCCGTTCCAGGTCCGGCCGTTGATGACCGAGCCGCCGAGGACGCCGGCGCCGCCCGTGGTGATCGAGAGGTCAGCGTTCGACCAGGTGCCGGTGGTCGAAGTGTACTGGGTCGAGCCCAGGCTCGGCTGCAGGTGCAGGCCCCAGCTCCCCGGCGGCAGGTAGAACGGCGCGTTGAAGATGACGAACTCGAGATCCGTGGCATTCGGCGCGCTGGTGGTGGTGCCTGTGGCGATCTGCCGCCAGGCGGACATGACGTTGTGCTTGCCCACCCAGGTGGTCGGCGTGATGTAGACGTTGAAGGTCATCGGCTGGTTGGCCGCCGCGGTCGTCTTCATCTCCATCATGCAGACGCTGATGCCCGCCGGATGGGTCACGTTCACGTCGATGTAGTTGCCAGCGCCGGTGCTGGTCGAGGTGTTGCCGTCGCGGATCGTCTCGATCGAGTTGGCCGGCCGGACCGCCCGGGTGACGGACCAGGAACCCGCGCAGCTGCTGGCGGTGAGGGTCACGTTCACCGGCGCGTTGACGCAGTGTGAACCGTAGACCCAGACCGGATTCTGGGCCGTCGAGTCGATCACGTTGTCGCCGTTCAGGTCCCAGGCCCAGGCGCTGGCCGCCGGCACGCTGGTGTCGGTGAACTGCATGGTGCCCAGGGGGCCCAGCAGCGACGCGGTGAAACTGGGCTGGACCACGTCGGTGACGATGAAGCCGTTGCGCGTCAGCGTGTTCGGCGCATGCGCCGCGTCATAGGCCGTCAGCGACACGTTGTAGGTGCCGCAGGCGTAGGTGTGGACCGGGTTGCGGACGGTGTAGTCGATGACCGTGTCGCCATCGACGTCCCAGGTCCAGGCGATCACGCCACCCGGGTCCGACGAGAACGACTGGTCGGTGAACTGCACCTGCAGCGGCGACGAGCCCGTCCGCGGCGTCGCACTGAAGCTGGCGAACAGGCCCGCGGCCGGCACGTAGGTGAACTCGGTGGCCAGCATGTGATGCAGGCCGACGGTGCCGGTGGTGGCGGTGGCGCTGGTGGTGTTGTAGACGCGCGTGCCGAGCGGCGGCGCCGGCGTGGCGGTGGCGCCGGAGATGGCATCCGTTGCCGTGCTCGTGCCAGTCCAACCGGTCGTGTCCAGCACCACCTCGAAGGCGAGGTCGGCATTGCTGGTCGGGTCGTAGAGGAACGGCGGCGAGATGACGACATCGGTGTACCACGGCCCGGGCGTCGTGGTGCCGTTGCCGGAGCCGGGCAGGATCGTCGCGCTGTTGGCGACGACACGCAGGTCGGTGCCGTGGTTGCTGGCGAACGTGGCGTTGGCGGCCGTGTAGTCGACGGCCGCGGTCGACATGCTGATCACCGCGTTGGGGTAGGTTCCGCCGGTCCAACTCGTCGTGGCGGCCACCGCGTTGGCGCGGAAGCGCATCCGCGAGATCAGCACCGGACTCACGACGCCCTGGGCGGTGAAGTGCGTGCTGTCGTAGATCTGCAGAAAGTGCATCGGGGCAGTGGTGCGCCCCCAGGGGAACACGTTGTTGGAGCCACCCTCGGCGGTGGCATAGCCATTCGGGGCGACCAGGGTGAACTGCGCCGGCAGTGCGACTGCCAGCGCGGTGACCGCGAGAGCGGACGAGAGCTTGAGCATGGATCCTCGGGCTGATGGAGGGTTGAGGCAGACAGAGGTGGAGGCGTCGGAAGGATAGCTCCGGCTGCCGCCCCCCGGCATCAGCCCATTGGCGCCCCCCACCCTTGCTCTCCAGCGAATGCCGTGCCTGCCTCCCGCCGGCCAAAGAGAAGCGGCGGCCGGCCCGAGAGGGCCGACCGCCGCATCCTGGTCGTCAGGGACCGTCCGGGCTCAGAGGCCGACGGCGCCGCCGGTGGCGTCGGACGTGACGACGCCGAGCGTGTTGGCGGGCGGATCCAGCACGAAGCCCTGCAGGAAGCACTTCATGCCCTGGAAGGCCGGGTTGTTCGGCAGGGCCAGGCTGTAGTTCGCGGTGTTGCCCGCACCGATCAGCAGGGTGCTCGAATCGGCGCTCACCCGCGCCGGGCAGCCCGGGGCACCGAACGCACCCAGGTCCAGCGGCAGCGGGCCGAACGACGACACCGTGTTGCTGAAGCCGAGCACGCTGATCACCACCGACAACGGCAGGTTGTCGTAGGTCACCGACAGCGTGGAGCCGAGCGTCGGCAGACCGGTGATGGTCTGCTTGCTGATCTGCAGCAGGCTGTTCGGGCAGCCGGCGCCGAAGAAGCCGAGCCCCGACAGGCCGCCGAAGTCCGGCCGATCGTAGGACAGGCTGCCGTTCCAGACGCGCGGGTTGTTGCCACTGGCGGCGAACAGCGGCGACTTGCCGATGCCAGCCCGGATCGTCAGGTCACCGTTGCTGTAGGTCTGGTTGGTGCCGGAACCGGGCACCGTCGTGCCGTTGCCGTTGGTGTAGGCGACGCCGCACTCCATCAGGCGCACGCCCATGCTGTAGTTGCCCGGCGGCAGGAAGAACCGCTGGTTGAGGGTCATCACAACCGGCACCGGCGCGGTGAACGTGCCGCCGTTGAAGTTGCCGGTGGCGGTGGCGGCCAGACGCCAGAGCGCCTGCACCGAGTGATTGACCGGCGAGCCGCCCATGATGCCGCCCGGGGCGTCGGTCACCCAGATCTCGCAGGTGAGCGGCGCGCCCACGGTGAGCGTGGTCGAGTAGGGCGCCATCGTGATGCCGGTGATGTTGATGCCCGTGGGCGCCGTGACGTCCAGGTCGAAGACGTTGCCGGACCCGGCGCCGCTGAGGCCGTTGCCGCCGGTGAAGATCGTCGGCAGCTCCAGGGCGGGGATCACCGACTTGGTGGTCGTGTCCGGCGCGCCGCACAGGCGGCTGGCGGTCAGCGTCACGTTGACCGGCGCGGTGGACGTGTAGACGTGGACCGGGTTCTGCACGGTCGAATCGACCACCGTGTCGCCGTCCAGGTCCCAGGCCCAGCTCGTCGGCGTCGGCACCGAGGTGTCGGTGAACTGCACCACGCCTGGCGCAATCAGCGCGTAGGTGAAGTCGGCCACCACCGCATCGGTGACGATGTAGTTGGTCTTGGTCAGCGTCTGCGGACCGTGCAGGGCATCCACCACGGTCAGCGACACCGAGTAGGTGCCGCACGTCGTGTAGGTGTGACTGGGGTTCTGCACGGTCGAGTCGACCACCGTGTCGTTGTCGAAGTCCCAGGCCCAGGCCAGCACGCCACCCGGATCGCTGGTGAACGTGTTGTCGGTGAACTGCACCGTCAGCGGCGTGCCGCCGGTGGTCGGCGTGGCGTCGAAGCGCGGGTACAGACCGGCCGGCGGGTTGGTCCAGATGAACACCCGGCCGATCGAGCCGCTGGTCGGGGCCAGGTAGGAGCCGGCGTAGGCCGGATCCCCGATGTCCCACTGCCAGCCGGTCCGGTTGAGGGTGTGGGGCACGCCCTCGATGGTGGTCGCGTAGGGCGCGCTGCTGCCGTAGGAGTTGTGCGCGGTGAAGCTGCCCGGCGCGGCGGGCGACCAGTTGCCGATCACGTCGACCACGTCACCCGGGTTGACCAGGATGCTGGTCGCGACGTTCGGGCCGGCGTTGCCGATGCTGTGCAACGCAACGTTGCCGTTGACGCGGATCAGGAAGCCGGCGGTGTCGCCGGCCTGCATCGCTTCGGGCGGCAGACCCACCTGATTGATGAAGAAGGTGGTCTGGGCGGTGAAGTTGTAGCCCCGGCTGTAGCCGTTGTAGGTGGAGGAGTGGGCGGGGATGCCGACCTGCGCCAGGGCAGGCAGGGACAGGAGCGCGGTCGCAAAGGCCGCGGAGAGCATGGTTCGCATGGGATGGGTCCAATGGTTGGGAACAACGGGCGGCTAGACCTAGGGCTGCCGCCTCGCGGCCCTCCGGGTGATTTCGCCGGACCGAAGTCCGCCATGCACCTTGGAAGGGCAGGACGGACCAAGCGTAGCCATGATTGCGAGTCGGATGGAATACCCAATCTTGCGGGCATTTACGTCGTTCCGACACAGCGCGGGAGTGACACCCGACCGGCCTCCACGCTCAGGTGGTGCCCGTAACTCAAAGGGGATACAGGTCTTGGACTTGTGGTCGGCTGGCTGCGGATCGAGCCGCCAGGAGCCCGCCTGAATGGTATTTCCGCTATGCCGAACTAAAATTCAGGCGGATTTCCCCGTCCCCGACTTGGAAGCAGTTTCCGCCCACCTGGACGCGGGCCACCATGCTTCCGCTCATCGCGACCGCCGCGCGCACCTCCCCAGGGCGTCCGATCTCCTGACCCTGCCGGAGGTGAGTACCGGAGCCTGCGCATCGGCGGATCCTACGGCGGCCCCGGCCCGAATGCCGATCAGGCCCCTGCAGGCACCCCGATGGCGACCCCTCCGGCCAGCGTGACGGCGATCCGCGCCCAGTACGAGCAGTGGCCGTACCCGCAGGTCCCGAGCCTGGCGTCGGTGCCGAGCACGCATCCGTGGGAGCTGCACTGCAGCTGGCTGTGGGACCGTTGCGGCAGCGGCCCGGCGCCGGCACGCCCGCGCATCTGGCTGGCGGGCTGCGGCACCATGCAGCCCTATGTGTTCGGGCTGGCCAACCCGCACGGCGAGATCGTCGCCACGGACCTGAGCGAGACGAGCCTGCAGCTGGCGCGGCGCCGCACCGGGCTCCGGCGCATGCGGCACGTGACGTTCGCCTGGAGCGATCTCGACGATCCCGCCACCTGGCCCGAGGGCAGGTTCGACCTGATCGAGTGCTACGGCGTGCTGATGAACCTGCCGGATCCGGCGCGCACGCTGCGCGAACTGGGCCGGCGGCTGTCGCCGCGGGGCGTGCTGCGGCTGATGGTCTATCCGCAGTGGAGCCGCACGCGCATCTTCCAGATCCAGCGGCTGGCGCGGCTGCTGGGCCTGCACGGCGGCGATCGCCGGCACCCGCGGCTGCTGCGCGGCCTGCTGCGGTCGTTGCCGCGGCGACACCCGCTGCGCTGGGCCTTCACCACCTACGCCGACGCGCGCAACGACGCCGGCGTGGTGGACGGCTTCCTGCACGCCGGCGACCGCGGCTACACCGGCTGGCAGCTCGGCGAACTGGTGCGCGGCGCGGGCCTGCGCCCGGCGTTCTGGTTCCACCGGCCGCACGCGCAGCCGGGCCTGATGGCCGAACGGCTGGGGCTGCAGGGCCGCGGTCAGGACTTCGTGCTCGGCTACCTGGACCTCTGGCAGGAGCTCAGGACCAACTTCATCGTCTGCCTGCGTCGCGACGACGCACCGGCGCCGGAGCCGGCCCCGGAGGCGCCGCATCCGATGTTCGGCGGCAGCCACGCCGGCTGGCGGCACCGGTTGCGCCTGCTGCGGTTGCAGTTGCTGGGAGGCGCGCTGCCGAGCCGTACCGGCCCCGGTGCGGTGCGGCTGTCGGCGGCGGAGGCCCGGGCGCTCGGCCGCGGCGCGGCCGCGGCGTTCGACGACCGCACGCGGGCCCGGTTGCGGGCGGCCGGCCTGCTGCTGGGCGCCAGCGCCTGGGAGCAGCAGGAACCGCACGGCGCGCCCTTCGCCGGCGACGCGGCGATGCTCGCTGGGCCGGTGCCGCTCGGCCGCTGCGCGCCCAATCCGTTCTACCGGCAACTGTTCGCGGCCTTCACCCTGGCCCAGGACCACCCGGAGCTGGGGCTGCCGGATCTCGAGGGACAGACCGCGCGGTGGGGCCCCTGGGCCGATCCGCTGGAAGGCGATGGCTGTGCCTTCGGCCTCACGCCCTACGGCACGTTCCAGCGCTTCCGCACGACGATCCTCGAGCACCTGGAGCGGCCAGGGTCGGCGACCGCCCCCGACCTCGCGGCGGTCCGCCTGCGCCGGGAGTCGGTGGCGCTCGGCGAGGTCCGGTCCCTGCTGGCGCGCCATCCGGACCTGCCGCAACGCTCGTTCGCACCGGCGGAACTGCGCGAGCTGTGGCTGCTGCTGTGCTCCTGGCGCGACCTGTTCGTCGGCCTGGAGTGAGCGGCGGGGCCCTGGGCCCCTGTTTGCGGCGGGCCTGGCCCGAAGTAGCCTTCTGCCATGCGCGGAAGACTCGTCATGACAGTCGTGCTGGTGCTCGGCGCCGGCGGGGCGGCCTTCGCCCTGTTCGGGCGCGAGGAGACGCCCAAGCCGGAACAGCCGCCGGTGCCCGGTCCGGTCCAGCCGACCCCCGGTCCCGGGCCGGCCCCGGTCGGCCCGGCGCCGGTGGGCCCGGGCACGCGCGTGGTCGAGCAGGGACCGATGCAGGACGGCCCGGGTCCGGGCGAGTTGCCGCCGGCGCGCCCGGTGGGCATGGTCGCGCCCGGCGCCAACGCCGCCAGCTACCCCAACGGCACGCAGGTGCCGTTGCTCAATGGTGTCACCGAGCCGATCGCGATCCCCTGGCCGGCGGCCCTGCCGTGGTCGCCGATCAAGGGCGTGGTGCCGCAGGCGGGCAACGACTGGTACCTGCACGAGGACGGCTCCTGGTCCACGACGCTGCTGCAGAAGGAACCGGGCACCGGCAGGCTGCGCGGCGTGGCCGAGGTGTTCCCGGCGGTGCCGCAGGCGCAGCAGCCCGCCGATCCGCGCCGGATCCCGGGCCGGCCGGTGCCGCAGGTCATGCACGACCGGTAGCCGCGGGACTCAGTCGCGGTGCCGCGCCTGCCGCGCGTCCCGCCCGCCGGCGGTGGCGCCGAGCCGGCGACGATCGCCGTCACCGGATTGCATCCACGGCCGCAGGCCTTCGGGCCAGTCGACGCGGCCGACGCGCCGCCAGTCGGCGGCCAGCAGCGTGCCGACGCGGTCCGGATCGCAGCCGCGGGTCCCGGTGAGGTGTTCCTGCACCATCTGCACGAGACGCGGCAGGGCGATGCCGTGGGTCGCGCCGGCCCGGCGGTGCAGTTCCGCGGCGAGGGCCTGGAACGCGGCGAAGGCCGATGGCCCTTCCAGCAGCAGTTCCAGCGTGTCGCGGAAGTTGCCGCTGTTGCCGACCAGATCCCAGAAGCGGGCGAAGCGCTTCATCGCCTGCAGTTCGGCAAAGGACAGCGCACCGTTGGCCAGCAACTCGTAGGGCGGCTCCGCGGCCCAGGTCATCCCCCAGGCGGCGTCGTGGCGGGCGATCGGCGCACCGCGCAGGCGCTTCAGGATGCCGACCTGGATCTCCTGGGGCCGCAGCGCCACCAGCCGGTCGAAGCCGCGCGCGAACGTGGCCAGGTCCTCGCCGGGCAGGCCGACGATCAGGTCGGCATGGACGTGGACGCCGGTGTGGGCCCGCAGCCAGCGCAGGTTCTGCTCGACGCGGTCCGGGTCCTGCCGGCGCCGGATGCGTTCGGCCACCACCGCGTCGAAGGTCTGGATGCCCACCTCGAACTGCAGCACGCCCGGTGGGAACGCGGCGATCGCGGGACGCAGCTCGTCGGGCAGCCGGTCGGGGATCAGCTCGAAGTGCAGGAACAAGCCCGGCCGCAGCCGTTCGCGGAAGAACCGCAGGATCGCCTGCACCGTCGGCAGGTGCAGGTTGAAGGTGCGATCGACGAACTTGAAGTGCAGGAGGCCGCGATCCAGCAGCCGCTCCATGGCCTGCAGGAACGGCTCGAGCGGGAAGCGCCGCACGCCGTCGTCCAGCGCCGACAGGCAGAACTCGCAGGTGAACGGACAGCCCCGCGACGCCTCGACGTAGACGATGCGTCGGGCGATGTCCTGGTCGGTGTACTCGTCGTACGGCAGGCAGACGGCCTGCAGGTCCGGCGGCGGTGCCTGCAGCAGCCGCGGCATGGTGCCGCCGTCCAGCAGCCGGCGGCACAGCGCGGCGAACAGGAGGTCGGCCTCGCCCTGCACGACATGGTCGGCCAGGTCACAGATCGGCTGCCGGTCGGCCTCGTGCGACACCTCCGGGCCGCCGACCACGACGATCACCTCGGGCGCCACTGCCTTCAGGATCTGCACCACCTCGCGGCTCGGGCCGGCGTTCCAGACGTAGACGCCGAGCCCGACGATGCGCGGCCGCACCGCCAGGATCCGCTCGACGATGTCGGCCGGCCGCTGCTGCAGGTCGAACTCGAGGATGGCGCTGCGTTCGCGCAGCTCGCCGAGGTTGGCGCGCAGGCAGCGCAGGCCGAACGACGCGTGGATCCAGCGCGCGTTGAGCGTGGCCAGGACGATGTCGGTCGGGCCGGGGCTGGACTCGGGAGGGACGCGCACGGGGCGCGCGATCCTAGGCGCCCGACGCTACGGCCGCTCGAACAACAGGCCCCAGCGGTCGCGGGTCCGCTCGTGATAGGGCACGAGGTCGGTGTGCAGCGGCGCCGAGCGCAACAGGCGCAGACCGGCGGCGGCGCCCAGCTCCGCCATCTGGTCCCGCTCGCCGTCGGTCTGGTGCATGCTGGCCAGCAGTCCGCCGGACCGCAGCAGCGACGCCGCCCGGGCCACCAGACCGGCCGGCCGGTGCAGCCGCAACGGCAGCCCCCACTGCAGCAGCGCGTAGCGGGTCAGGAACGGGAACACCATGGTCACCACGTCCTGGGCCGGCAGCTCGCAGCGCAGGAAGTCGGCGACCCGGTAGGTGACGTCGGGGCCGGCCAAGGCGGCGTGGGCGCGGCCGTGATCGGCCCGGGCATGGCCATCACGGTAGACGCCGTGGCCGTCGATCTCGATGCCGCAGAGTTCGATCGGGGGCGACGTCCAGTCGTCGGCGGCGGCGGTGCGCACGGAGAGGAAACGGTGCAGGGCGGTCGCGTAGCGGAAGTCGCCGGCACCGACGTCGACGGCGCGCAGGCGCGGCCCGCCGGCCGCCGGCCGATGGTCGCCGAACAGGCGCTCGGCGGCGTCGAGCAGGGCCAGGTTCTCGCACCAGGCGAGCCGGGTGGAACAGGCCCGGAGGCGGGCCAGGTCGTAGGTGGCACGCAGCGCCCGCTCGCGGGCCCGGGCGAGCGCCCGCGGCCGGGGTTGCAGCCAGGCGAACAGGTCCTCCTTCGGCTCGTCCGGCAGCCGCTTGCTGCCCCGGCTCCAGCGGAGCGTCGTGCGGGCGGCGAACGCCACCTCGTTGGTGGGAACCCGCAGCAGGGTGAGCGCGCGCCGCAGCGCCGTTGCCATGGCCCGCTCTTCGGCAGGAACGGCAGTGGGCTGTAGTCCGCCGTACAGCACCGCGGCGGCCGACCCCGAGGATCGGCCGCCGCGGCTTCCGGCTCCCGGGGGAGCCGGCGCTCTGGGTCAGCTCAGATGCCGACCACGCCGCCCGTGGCGTCCGAGGTCACCACGCCGAGCGTGTTGGCCGTCGGATCCAGCACGAAGCCCTGCAGGAACACCGGCGTGCCCTGCAGCACCGGGTTGTTGGGTAGCGCCAGGCTGTAGGTCGCCATGTTGCCCGCACCGATCAGCAGGGTCGTCGCGTCGGCGCTGACCCGGCCCGGGCAGCCCGGCGCACCGAACGCGCCCAGGTCCAGCGGCAGCGGCCCGAAGGCCGACGTCGTGTTGCTGAAGCCGAGCGCGTTGATCATCGCCGACAGCGGCAGGTTGTCGTAGGTCACCGACATGGTGCTGCCGAGCGTGGGCAGACCGGTGATGGCCTGCTTGCTGATCTGCAGCAGGCTGTTCGGACAGCCGGCGCCGAAGAAGCCGAGGCCCGACAGGCCGCCGAAGTTCGGCTTGTCGTAGCTGATCGAGCCGTTCCAGACGCGGGGGTTGTTGCCGCCGGTGGCGAACAGCGGCGACTTGCCGATGCCGGCCCGGATCGTCAGGTCACCGTTGCTGTAGGTCTGGTTGGTGCCGGAACCGGGCACGGTCGTGCCGTTGCCGTTGGTGTAGGCGACGCCGCATTCCATCATGCGCACGCCCATGCTGTAGCTGCCCGGCGGCAGGAAGAACCGCTGGTTCAGCGTCATCGGCGTCGGCACGGGAGCCGTCGACGACGAGGAGCCCTGGAACAGCGCGCTGCCGGTGGCGGCGAGGCGCCAGAGCCCCTGCACCGAGTGGTTGACCGGAGTGCCACCCATGATGCCGCCCGCGGCATCGGTCACCCAGATCTCGCAGGTGATCGGCGTGCCCAGGGCCAGCGAGCCCAGCGGCGCCATGGTGATGCCGGTGATGTTGATGCCGGTGGACGCCGTGACGTCCAGGTCGAACACGTTGCCGGCGCCGGCGCCGCTGAGGCCGTTGCCGCCGGTGAAGATCGTCTGCAGCACCAGGGCCGGGATCACCGACTTGGTGGCCACGTCCGGCGCGCCGCACAGACGAGAGGCGGTCAGCGTCACGTTCACCGCCGCTGTCGACGGGTAGACCCAGACCGGGTTCTGGGCGGTGGAGTCGACGATCGTGTCGCCGTCCAGGTCCCAGGCCCAGGTGGTCGGCGTCGGCACCGAGGTGTCGGTGAACTGCACCGTGTTGGGCGCGATCAGCGCGTAGCTGAAGTCGGCGTTCACAGCGTCGGTGACGATGTAGTTGGTCCGGGTCAGCGTCTGCGGCGGGTTGGTCGCATCGAACACCTGCAGCGACACCGTGTAGGTGCCGCAGGCGGTGTAGGTGTGCATCGGGTTCTGCACGGTCGAATCGACCACCGTGTCGTTGTCGAAGTCCCAGGCCCAGGCCAGCACGCCACCCGGATCACTGGTGTAGGTCTGGTCGGTGAACTGCACCGCCAGCGGCGAGGCACCGGTCGTCACGTTGGCCGAGAAAGCCGGCCAGAGGCCGGCCGCGGGCACGTAGGTGAACTCGCTCACCAGCATGTGGTTGAGGCCGAGCGTGCCCGTGGTCGCCGTCAGGGTGGTGGCGTAGATGCGGGTGCCCACGGGCGGCGCCGGCGTCGCCGTGGCGCCGCTGACGGCGTCGCATGCGGTCGAAGCCCCGGACCATCCAGTCGTGTCCAGGACCACCTCGAAGGCCAGATCGCTGCCGCTGGTCGGGTCGTACAGGAACGCCGGCGAGATCGGGATCGTGATGTACCACGGGCCGGGCGTCGTCGTGCCGTTGCCCGTGCCGCCGGAGATGGTCAGACCGTTGGCCACCGTCCGCAGATCGGGACCGTGATTGCTGGCGAACGTCGTGCTGGCCGCCAGGTAGTCCAGCGCCGCCGTCGACATGTTGATCACCGCGTTGGGATACGTGCCGCCGGCCCACGTCGCAGCGGTGGCGTTGGCGCGGAATCGCATCTGCGAGATCAGGATCGGGCTGTTGACGCCCTGCGCGGTGAAGTGCGAGCTGTCGTAGATCTGGATGAAGCGCATCACCGCGGTGCCGCGGTTGAAGGGGAACGCGTTGTTCGATGCGCCCTCGGCCGCGGAATAACCATTGGGCGCGACGAGGGTGAACTGGGCTGGAAGGGTGGCGGCAAGCGCAAGGGAGCCTGCGGCCAGGAGCAACTTGGGTGACATGGAGCCTCGGAATGAGGTGCAAGAACGGGATCACAGGGCTCACGCCCTGTCGAGGTGCGGAAGCCTAGCTCCGGAAACCGGAGCCGGTAAGTGGCCATGCTCCCCTTTCGCGTTTCTCCTCGCCGCAACGAAGCGCGGCGATCACCCCCTGGGGGGCGATCGCCGCCGCGAGTGTCGACCGGGTGTGACTAGCTGCCGATCACGCCGGCCGTCGCGTCGGAGGTGATCACCCCCATCGCGTTTGCGGTCGGATCGAACACGAAGCCCTGCAGGAAGAAGCGCTGGCCCTGCAGGGCGGCGTTCAGCGGCAGCCCGAGCGACCAGGTCGCCGTCCCGCCGGTGCCGATGGCGAACGAGGAGGCATCGGGGCTGACCCGGGCGGGACACCCGGGTGCGCCGAACGGCCCCAGGTCGAAGGGCAGCGGACCGAAGCTCGACACGGTCCGGCTGAGCCCCAGCAGGTTGATCACCGCCGAGTTCGGCAGGTTGTCGTAGGCAACCGACAGGGTGCCGCCGAGCCGGGGCAGGCCGGTGATGTTCTGGGTGCTGTTCTGCGCCAGCGAGTTCGGGCAACCCGCGGCGAAGAAGCCCAGGCCCGCCAGCCCGCCGAAGTCCGGCCGGTCGTAGGCGAGCGCGCCGTTCCAGACCCGCGGGTTGTTGGCGCCGGTGCCGAACAGGGGCGACTTGCCAAGCCCGCAGAAGATCGACAGGTCGGCGTTGGCCCAGGTCTGGTTGGCGCCCGTGCCGTTGCTATAGGCGACGCCGCACTCCATCAGACGCACCGCCATGCTGTAGGTGCCGGGCGCGACGTAGAAGCGCTGGTTCAACGTCATCGCCACCGGCACCGGCGCCGTGAACGTGCCGCCGTTGAAGTTGCCGGAGCCCGTGGCCATCAGGCGCCAGCGGGCCTGCACGGAGTGGTTGACCGGCGAGCCGCCGAGCATGCCGCCGGCCGCGTCGGTCATCCAGATCTCGCAGGTGAGCGGCGCGCCGACGGTCAGCGTCGTCGAGTACGGCGCCATGGTGATGCCGGTGACGTTGATCCCGGTCGCCGCGGCGACCGTCAGGTCGAAGACGTTGCCGGAACCGGCGGCACTCAGGCCGTTGCCGCCGAGGTACATCGTCTGCAGCACCAGCGCCGGGATCACCGACTGCGTCCGGGTGTCGTTCGGGCCGCACAGGCGGCCGGCGGTCAGTGTCACGTTGGTGGTGGCGCCCGTCGGATAGAACCAGGCCGGGTTCTGCGCCGTCGAGTCGACCACGTTGTCGCCGTCCAGGTCCCACGACCAGCGGTCCGGCGTCGGCACCGAGGTGTCGGTGAACACCACCGTGTTCGGCGCCACCACCAGGTAGGTGAAGCTGGCGGCCACGCGGTCGGTGACGATGAGATTGGGTCGGGTCAACGTCTGCGGCGGATGCGCGGCATCGATCACCGTCAGGGAGACCGAGTAGGAACCGCAGGCGGTGTAGGTGTGGGTCGGGTTCTGCACGGTCGAATCGATGACCGTGTCGTTGTCGAAGTCCCAGGCCCACGCCAGCACGCCCGCGGGATCACTGCTGTACGAGCTGTCGGTGAAGTTCACCGTCAGCGGCGAGGCGCCGCCGGTGACGTCGCTACGGAAGCTGGGCCACAGGCCCGCCGCCGGCACGTAGGTGAAGTCCGCCACGATCACGTACTGGGTGCCCACGGTGCCCGTGGTCGCGGTGTGGCTGGTGGTGCTGTAGATGCGCGTGCCGTTGGCCGGCGCCGGGACCGCCGTGGCGCCGCTCACCGCGTCGGCCTGCACGCTGGTGCCGGACCAGCCGGCGCCATCCAGGATCACCTCGAAGGTCAGGTCGTTGCCCGCGGTCGGGTCGTACCGGAAGGGCTGCGCGAGCGCGATGTCGATGTGGTACGGGCCAGGCACGCCCGCACCGTTGCCGGTGCCCGGCATCACCGTCACCTGGCCGCTGTAGACCGTCGTCAGGTCGGGCCCCAGGTTGCTGGCGAAGGTCGCACTGGCCGCCATGAAGTCGACCGGCGACGTGGCCATGTTGATCACCACGTTGGGCCACGAGCCGCCGGCCCAGGACGCCGTGGTGGCATCGGCGCGGAACCGCATCCGCTGGATCAGGATCGGGCTGGTCACGCCCTGGCCGGTGAAGTTGGAACTGTCGATGATCTGCTGGTACCGCATGCTGGCCGAGGCACGGTTCCAGGGATACGCGTTGTTGGAGTTGCCCTCGGCAGCACCGTAGCCGCTGGGCGTGAGGACGGTGAACTGGGCGGGGAGGCAGGCGGCCGCCGCCACTGCGGCGATCGCGCAGAGACTGGTTCTCATGGCATGGACCTCGGAGGTGAGCAGGGGAAAACGGGGCATCGAAAGCCTACCTCGTGCCCCCCGGCGGGCAACGCCGGGCCGCGCGCCCTCCATGCGCCCCACCGACAAGAGCGCCCCGCCCGTCGATCGCGGATGCCGGCATGCAACCGGTGGACCGACTCGGCGGGCGGCAATACGCGCCGGATCGCCATTGCCATCGCGGGCCGACCGGCGCCGGCGGCTCAGAAGCCGATCTGGTTGCGGCGGCCGTTGCTGCTGACGAACGAGATCGGGCCGAACGAGTACGACTGGGTGTAGAACACGGTGCCCAGCAGGGTGGCGTTCAGCGGGATGTTGATGGAGAACGACGCCTGGCCGCCGGCGTTGGCCGTACCCACCAAAGTGCTGACCACGTCGCTGAAGGCCGAACAGCCCGCCGCGGCGCCGAACGGCACGAGGCTCGCCGGCAGCCGGCGGCCGGCCCAGACGGTGTCGGAGAAGCCGATGCCGAGCACGCCGAGCCGGCCGGGGAAGCCGCCGGTGCTGGTGAAAGCGGCGGCGCTGTTGATCCGCGGCAGCGCCGCGGCAGCCAGGGCATGCGGCCCGGTGCCGCAGCCGGCGCCGACGCTCACCGAGGCGGCGAAGTTGGCGGTCCAGGTCAGCAGCGCGGCCCGCACCTCGGGCCGGAACATCTCCGGCAGGGCGTGGGTGTAGATGGCGGCCTGGGCATTGGCGTCGACGCTGGCGTTGTTGACGAACGCGCCGAACGCATACTCGCGCGGCGCCAGCGCGCCGTTGGCCACGAACGGCAGCGACAGCCAGCCGAACTCGCACCGGTGGAAGAAGGCCGGTCCGCCGCTGCTGAGCCCGTAGTTGCCGCCCTTGTGGGCCATCTGGGTCAGCTGCTTGAAGGTCGTGCGCTGGGCAGCGGTGAAGCCGCCGATCGCCGCCGCCTCCTGGTCGATCACCGTCGCCAGACCCAGGTCGGTGACCGCGTGCAGCATGATGTCGTAGAAGTTGGTCCGCCAGGCGCCGAGGTAGCCGCCCGCGACCTGCTGGTGCAGCGTGTGCAGGTCGCGCAGGGAGATGCGGTTGGGGTTGGCGATCGCCTGCGCGCCGCAGCCGATCCGGTGGTTGAGGCTGGTCCGGGTCATGCCCAGCGCCGCGGCCGTGGCGTTGATGTTGGCCTGGCCGAAGTACGCGGTGATGGCCTGCGTCCGGTTGTTGTCGGACTGCCGCATCATCTTCTCCAGCACCACCTGCAGGGTCTCGTTGATCGCCCCGGTGTCCTGGGGGCAGGAACCGACCGTGCCGGTGAACACGTTGATCGCCGTGGCCAGCGTCACCGCCGCCAACTGCACGCGACGCATGGCGTGCACCAGGTGCAGGGTCTTCATGGTGCTGGCCGGCTCGAACGGCGCGTCGCCGTTCAGGTAGACCAGGTTGGCGCCGGTGATCCGTTGCATCCAGGCCCCGACCGTCCCGTTGGTGGCATTGCGCATCCGATTGCCGATGTCGGTGGTCAGCGCGTTGCTGTTGTTGATCGCGGCGATCGCCCAGCGGCGGACGCCGCCGGCGACGTAGGTCTCGAGGTCGATGGCGCGCACGCCGAAGTTGTTGATGAGCGCCAGGATCTGCCCCGAATCGACCCCGTACCACCAGTACCAGGCCACCGGCTGCGGGTCGCGGATCATCACCACGTTGAAGTTGCCGTTACCGCGCGGTCCGAGGTCGTAGATCCGCGCCTGGTTCGTCGTCAGCAGGCCGTTGAGCTGGGCGGCGGTGACATCGACGTACCACCACCAGGTGCGGGCGTCGGCGCCGGCGTTGCGGATCATCACCGCCGAGAAGAAGGTCCCGGCCCCGACCGTGTACTCTTCCAGATCGACGATGCGGGCGTTGTTGGCGGTGGCCGAGTTGTTGATCGCGGCGGTGGTCGTGCCGTGGTACCACCACCAGGTCCTGGCGTTGGCGCCGGTGTTGTCCACCATGATGCAGGTGAACCGCACGTTGCCGCCGCCGGCGTCCCAGGGCTCCAGGTCGATCAGCCGCGCGCTGTTGGCGGTCAGCAGGTTGCCGACCTGGGCCGCGGTCTTGTCGTGGTACCACCAGGTGTTGATGGCATAGGCGCCGGCGTTCTGGACCAGCACGGCATCGAAGGTGGCATTGCCCGCCACCACGCCGCGGTACTCGATGTCGACCAGCCGCCAGCCGCCCGCGATCGCGTTGTCGATGGTGGCCGCGGTCACCCCGATGTGATTCTGCTGGCCGACCGGCGTCGACAGTTCGCGGACGTCCTGGGCGACGAGCGAGGCGGCCAGCACGGCCGCCGGGAACAGGAGGGAGAGCGCAGACTGCATGGGGCACCTCGCAATCAGGGGATCCTGCCGCCGAATGGCGGAGTTGCAGCATCCTGGCGGCTGGGGCGCAAGGAGCCCGGCCTGGAACTGCGGCGCCGCGATCGCCCGGCCGGCTACCGGCAGTCGCGCAGGGCCCGGGCCACGAACACCGGCGCCATCTTCTTGCGCCAGTAGACGTCGTGGTCGGTGTTGTCCATCGTGCGGGCCGGCTTGTAGGCGGTGTTGGCCGCCTCGACGATGCGCTCCTCCGTCAGGACCTGCCCGGTCAGCACCGCCTCGGCCTCCTTCCCGACGATCGGATACGAGCCAGCGCCGCCGAGCCGCACCGCCGCCTTCGTCACCCGCTCGCCGTCGCGCCACAGGCACGCCGCCACGCCCAGCACCGGGAAGTCGAAGGTCCCGCGCCGCCGCAGCTTGTGGTAGCTGGCCTTCCACGCACCGGGGGCGGGCAGGTGGATCGTCGTCAGCAGCTCGTCGCGGGCCTTGGTCAGGTACTGGATGCCGTCGTCGCGATACAGCGCGTCGGCGGCGATCCGGCGCGTCCCCTTCGGTCCCACCAGGGTCACCTCGGCGCCGATCGCGCACAGCACGGGCGCCGTGTCGCTGCTCTGCACCGCCCAGCAGCGCGGGCTGCCCGGCGCCACCCAGCAGATCGCGCCGTCCTTCTTCATGCAGAAGGAGATCGCCTCGCGCCACTCGAAGGTCTGGTCGTAGTAGGTGCAGCGGGTGTCCAGCAGCACGTTGCCGCCGATCGTGCCCATGTTGCGCAAGAGCGGCGTGGAGATCTCGGCGATCGCATGCGCCAGCGCCGGGTGCTCGCGCAGCAGGTCCGGGTCACGCTCCAGTTCGCCCAGCCGCGCCATCGCGCCGAGGTCGAGGCCGCCATCGGGCCGCCGCGTGACGCCGCCGAGGCCCGGGATGTCCTGCAGCGACACCACGTGCGCCGGCGTCTGGTGCCGGCGCTTCATGTTCGGCCACAGGTCGGTGCCGCCGGCGACGAACATCGCGTCCTCGCCGTGCTCGGCCAGGATCGCCACCGCCTCGGCGGGGGTCTTCGGCCGATGGTAGGTGAAGGCGGGCAACCTCAGCATCGCATGCTCCTCACGATGGCAACCCTCACGCCTTGGCCGCGGTCTTCTCGCGGCGCGGTTCGTTCTCTGCCTCGCCGGTGCCGCCCTGCCAGGGCGTCTTCACCTTCAGCGACTCGCCGAAGTCCACGTCGGGCACCGCGTCAGGGCCGACCCGGCCGGGCTTGCCTTCGCGCAGCAGTTGCAGGCCCTGGAACACCTTCTCGGGCGTCACCGGGATCTCGTCGACCCGCACGCCGCAGGCGTCGAAGATGGCGTTGGCCACCGCCGGCATCATCGGCAGCAGCGGCCCCTGGCCGACCTCCTTGGCGCCGTAGGGCCCGTTCCGGTCCGGGTCCTCCACCACGTAGGTGACCACCTCGGGCATCTCCATCGTGGTCGGGCTCTTGTACTCGAGCAGCGACGGGATCTTGTGCACGAAGATGCGATGGTCCTTGTGGCTGCGGTCCCGATACGCCATCTCCTCCATCATCGCCTCGCCGAGCCCCATGTAGACCGAACCCTCGATCTGGCCCATGGCGATGGTGGCGTTGAGCGCGCGGCCGATGTCGTGGGCGATCCAGACCTTCGGCACCTTGTAGATGCCGGTCTCCAGATCGACGTCCACCTCCACCACCGCCGCGCTGTAGCTGTAGCTCGGGCTTGGGCCGACGCCGCCGCCCTTGAAGCGCGCCGGGCTCTTCGGCGGCGTGTAGGAACCGACGGTGCCGAGCGTGCCGAACATCGCCTCGGCGGCGGTGACCGCCGCGGCGAACGACAGCGCCTTCTTCGGCTCCTCGGCGTCGAACACCTTGCCGTCGGCGAACACCAGCCGCCCGGCGGGCACCTCCAGCTTCTTCGCCGCGCCCTTCGCCACCAGGTCGCGGGCCCGTTCGGCGGCCTGCATCGCCGCGTTGCCGGTCATCACCGTCACCCGGCTCGAGTAGCTGCCCAGGTCCACCGGCGTCAGGTCGGTGTCGGCGGTCACCACCCGGATGCCGAGCGGATCCACGCCCAGCACCTCGGCGACGATCCAGCTCAGCACCGAGTCGCTGCCCTGGCCGATGTCG
Source organism: uncultured candidatus Brocadiaceae bacterium (assembly GCA_964565715.1). Classification (GTDB taxonomy): domain Bacteria; phylum Planctomycetota; class UBA1135; order UBA1135; family UBA2386; genus CAZMGG01. Next base: position 30,634 of record CAZMGG010000063.1, read on the forward strand.
GTGCTGCCGCAGAACACCGTCACCAGGCCGCTGCGGTCGAGCTTGAGCTGCACGCCGGAGTGCGGCAGGCCGTTCCAGTAGATCGGCAGGCCGGCGCCGGACAAGTAGCTGCTGCAGGCGAGCCCGAGGCCCTTGCCCTTCGGCAGCCGGCCGCGCCGCTCCTTCCAGCCGGAACCCTCGACCACCTTCTCGATGCAGGCGCCGAGCCCCATCGAGCCGATCTTGAGGAAGTTGGCGGTCAGCGAGTCCTTGGGGGCCAGGTTCTGCAGGCGCAGCTCCGCCGGATCCAGCTGCAGATCGCAGGCCAGCTTGTCGAGCTGCACCTCCAGGGCGAAGCGCGGCTGCGGCGTGCCGTGGCCGCGCTTGGGCCCGCACGGCGCCTTGTTGGTGAAGAAGCGCGCGCCGCGGAAGTGGTAGTTCTCGACCGCGTAGGTGACCGTCTGCAGCGCCCCGGTGTAGAACGTGCTCGCCGTGCCGTAGCTGCCGTAGGCGCCGCCGTCGAGGTAGCTGTGGAAGTCGAGCGCGGTGATGCGGCCGGTCTTGGTGACGCCGACCTTGCTGCGCATCAGCACCGGGTGCCGGCCGCGGTGGCACCAGAACACCTCTTCGCGGGTCAGCGCGATCTTGACCGGCCGGCCGGTCAGCATCGACATCTTCGCCGCGGCGATCTCGTGGTTGAACGGGTCGCTCTTGCCGCCGAAGCCGCCGCC
>CAZMGG010000064.1:0-31072 GCA_964565715.1 uncultured candidatus Brocadiaceae bacterium
TCACCCAGAACGCGAAGCAGGCCATGGTCATGCTGTGGAACGCCTGCGTCGACCTCGACCTGCTGTTCGAGGAGCCCGGCTCGGACTGAGGGGGCGTCGCCAGGCCATCTGTTGCGGCATGGCGATATGCTTGACCCGTTTACACGCTCGTATCCAACCTACTTCGATTTTTCTGTTGCCAACGTCACGATCCGAGGTATCTTTCTCCTTCATAGCTTGAATACTCGACGATCACCTCGGCCCCACGATCGCAACCGGCCCACCCGCCTCGGGCAGGCCGTCGAGCTTCAGTCCGGCTATGTCGAGCCCCGCCCCGGCCCCCGACACCCGAGCGAGGTCCGCGTCGTCCGTGCCAGCGATGTCGGTGCCGACGGCAGCATCGACTGGGCCCACCTGGGGTCCTGCCCTGCCTCGTCCAAGGCAGCCCGCGCCGCCCTCCACCACGGCGACCTCCTGGTCACCACGCGGACCACGGCGCCGCGCACCATCGCCATCGATCACCCGCCCCCCGCCGTGGTGGCCGGCGCCCAGTTCGCCATCCTCCGGCCCGACCCGGAACAGGTCGATCCCAGCTGGCTCGCCTGGTGGATGAACTCGGACCGTGCCAGCCACCGCCTCCGGCTGGCCTTCAAGGGTTCCACGATGCCCTTCCTCTCCCTGGCCGCGCTCGCCGAGTTCCCGATCGAGATCCCACCCATCGCCACCCAGCGGACCATCGCCCGCGTGCACGCCCTGCGCCAGCGCTGCACCACGCTGTCCGAGCGGCTCGACCGCTGCCTCGGCCGTCTCCTCGAAGCCCGGAACCTCAACCCTCTCTCCCCCGCCTCGTCACGATGAGCCACGAAACCACCCAGCAGGAGATCAACGACATCCTGTTCCGCGCCTGCGACACCTTCCGCGGCGTGATCGACCCCGGCCAGTACAAGGACTACATCCTGGTGATGCTGTTCCTGAAGTACCTGACCGACCTCAGGGACGACAAGCGCGCCGAATACCGCAAGCGCTACCAGGGTGACGAGCAGCGGGTGGAGCGGGCCATGGCCCGCGAGCGTTTCGTGCTGCCGAAGGACAGCGACTTCCATCATCTGAAGAGCCGGCGCGAGGCGCCCAACCTCGGCGAGGAGTTCAACATGGTCCTCGAGCGGATCGAGGACGCCAACAAGCAGAAGCTCGACGGGGTGTTCCGCAACATCGACTTCAACAGCGAGGCCAACCTGGGCTCGACCAGGGAGCGCAACGCCCGCCTGAAGCACCTGATCGACGACTTCGCCAACCCGAAGCTCGACCTGCGGCCTTCCCGGCTGGGGATGCGCGACGTGATCGGCGATGCCTATGAGTACCTGATCGGCAGCTTCGCGGCCGACTCGGGCAAGAAGGGCGGCGAGTTCTACACGCCCGGGGAGGTGGCGCAGGTGCTCGCCAGGCTGGTGGCGCCGAAGAAGGGCGACCGGATCTGTGATCCGTGCTGCGGCTCGGCCTCCCTGCTGATCCGCGCGGCCCGCGAGGTCGGCTCGGAGGACTACGCGCTGTTCGGGCAGGAATACAACGGCAGCACCTGGGCGCTGGCGCGCATGAACATGTTCCTGCACGGCATCGACGGCGCCCGGATCGAGCGCGGCGACACGATCAGGAACCCGCGGCTGCTGGAGGACGACGCGCTGATGCGGTTCGAGGTGGTGGTGGCCAATCCGCCGTTCTCGCTGGACAAGTGGGGGCACGAGGACGTGGGCAAGAAGGACCCGTTCGCGCGGTTCGTGCGGGGTCTGCCGCCGAAGAGCAAGGGCGACTACGCGTTCATTTCGCACATGGTCAGCACGCTGGTCGAGGGCGAGGGGCGCGCGGCGGTGGTGGTGCCGCACGGGGTGCTGTTCCGCGGGGCGTCGGAGGGCAAGATCCGGCGGCAGCTGGTGGAGGAGAATCTGCTGTCGGGGGTGGTGGGGCTGCCCGCGAACCTGTTCTTCGGGACCACCATCGCTGCTGCCATCCTGGTGTTCGACAAGGGCAAGAAGGACAAGGGGGTGTTCTTCGTGGATGCCAGCCGGGAGTTCGCGGACGGCAAGAAGCAGAACCGGCTGCGGGCGGAGGACATCGACAAGATCGTGGCGACGTGGCGGGCGCGGAAGGATGTGGAGAAGTACGCGAAACTGGTGGGGCTGGCGGAGATCGAGGCGAATGACTTCAACCTGAACATCCCGTTGTACGTGGACACGTTCGAGGAGGAGGAGCCGATCGACGTCGCGGCGGTGCAGCGGGAGATCGCGGAGATCGAGGCGGAACTGGCGAAGACCAAGGGGGAGCTGGCGGCGGCGCTGAAGGCGATGGGGTTGTGAGAAAGCTGGGTACAGTCCGCTTCGGAGATATCGCCGTCTTCAGGAACGGCGTCAACTTCGCGGCTGCACAGCGTGGCGGCACAGTGAAGCTGATCGGCGTTGCCGACTTCTGGGAGCGATCCACCCCTGACTTCCAATCCCTCCCGACGATCGATGCCGCTGCGGTTCCGCCAGACAGCCTCCTACGCAACGGAGACCTCCTCTTCGTGCGCTCCAACGGCAATCCCGACCTTGTCGGTCGCTGCCTGAGACTCGAGAACGTCAATGAGCCCGTAACTCATTCGGGCTTTACAGTTCGGGCACGCCTGGCGCACGACTCGGTTCGCCCCGAGATCGTTGCCATGATGTTCGAGTGCGGCCTAGCCAGGCGCGAACTTGCTCGCCGCGCCGGTGGCACGAACATCTCGAACCTAAGTCAGGACACGCTCTCCGAGCTGCCCGTCCCCAAGTTCACGCCGGATGTAGCGCAACGAATCGTCGCACTTGCCATGCGATTGGCAGCCTGCGAATCCCTTTCCCGAGGTCGCATCGTGGCCAAGCGCCGGCTCAAGCGGGCGCTGCTGCAGCAGCTCACGAGTGGCGCTGCGCGCAATGCGAAGGTATCGGGAGTCTGGAAGCGCACACCGCTGGCAAGCTTGGCGACCGAGCTGACGACCAGGAATCGCTGCGGTTTCGGTGCCGAACGAGTGATGGGCGTCCTGAAGCACGAAGGCCTCGTGCCAATGCGCGAGCGCCTAATGGCCAGCAACCTGAGTCACTACAAGGTCGTGCCGCCGCGCGCCTTCGCCTACAACCCGATGAGAATCAACATCGGATCTATCGCGTACTCGTGGCACCAGCAGGACGTGCTCGTAAGCCCGGACTACGAGGTCTTCGCCACACGGCCCGATCAACTCGATCCACGCTATCTCGATCACGTGCGCCGGACTGCGGCGTGGTCGCGCTTCGTTAGCCGCGCAGGCAACGGGAGCGTGCGCGTCCGCATCTACTACCACGACCTCGCTCAGTTCGTCTTCCCGCTGCCTCCTCTACCCGAACAGAGGCGCATCGCCGGGCTCCTGGACAGCCTCGACCAAGAAATCGTCCTGCTGGAACGCCAGCTTGCCGCCTACCACCGGCTCAAGCGCGGCCTGATGCAAGGGCTTCTCACCGGCAATCTGGCCACCTCGACAAAATCTGCCCCTCACACGCTCTAAGACACCGCAAGATGACTACCCCGTCACTGACGACCTCCACCCGGTTTCTACGCTTCCTGAGCAACCTCGCCCTAACTGAAGCGCAGCAAGCTGATGGCACCACCAAGCATGGCGGTGTCCGCCGCGCACTCAATGCGCACTACTACAACCTGTCAAGCACCGGCGCCCACAGCATGTTGGTGGGATCCTGGGGCAAGTCTACCGAGGTCCGCCCACCCCGGGATATCGACGTCCTCTTCGAGTTGCCCGCTGACGTACATGCAAGATATGAGCAGGTGTTCTGGCCGCGCAACAAACAGTCGGAGCTGCTGCAGGAGGTGAAACGCATACTGGGATACACCTACCCTCACACAACCATGCGCGGAGATGGCCAAGTCGTCACAGTCCAGTTCGATTCCTACGCCGTAGAGGTCCTGCCTGCTTTCAGACTGCGAGATTCGAGGTTTCTGATCTGCGACACAAATGACGGAGGGCGATACAAGACGATTCACCCCGTCGCTGAGCAGGAGGCGGTGAGGATCTCGAACTCGAGCACAAACGGCAACACGCGTTGCCTGATCCGGATGATGAAATCGTGGCAGTCCATCTGCTCCGTCCCGATGAAGTCGTTCTGGATCGAGTTGCTAGCCGTCGAGTTTCTGCACTCATGGCAATACAGACATAATAGCGCCACCTATCACGACTGGATGGTCAGGGACTTCCTTGCTTACATCATACGTCGAGCAAGCGGCATTCTCTCCGTCCCAGGAACAGGCGAGATCATCAGCCTTGGGGACGCGTGGAAGAGCAGGGCCGAGTCGGCTCACGCACGCGCGATCAAGGCCTGTTCAGCGACAAGTGAGTACGAGGCAGGTACTGAATGGCAAAAAATCTTCGGTGACCAGATGCCCTTGCTCCCATGACCAACAAGACCACTGAGCTCGCCAAGGAGTGCCAGCGGCTCTCAGAGAGCTGCCTGTACTCTTCCACTTCTTTCTTCATCCTACTTCGTCACCGCCGTCTGGTTCGTGGGGTATTCACGGTGGTTCCGTTGGTGTTCGGCGCTGTCGCGAGTTGGCAGCTGCTCATGGAGTCAGGGGTTGAGTGGATCCGAATCATGCTCGGGGTTCTGGCACTCGTTGGCGGTGTGATGCCGAGCATCTATGCAGCATTGAAGTTCGACGACGGCCTGGAAGCGTGCCGGGTTGCGGCTGCGCGATTCAAGAACCTCCAGGACCGCTTCCGTCAGCTCGCTCTGATATCGTCTCGCAAAGCCTTCGAGGAGTTCGAGCGAGAATTCCTGGAGTGCAGGGCTGATCTCGAGGGAGTCAGAGAAGCCGCGATCACACCGCCCGAGTGGTGCTTCCGGCGGGCTCAGGCGAAGGTGAAGAAGGGCGATTACTCGTTCGACGTTGACATCGAAGGAGTGGCCCAGGAGGCAGAGGAGCAGATACCATGACCATGCACCGTGACCTGATCACCAAGCTGTTCCGCTCCTTCGAGGACATCGCGCACCGCGAAGGCGAGACCGACTACTGGTACGCCCGCGAGCTCCAGCCCCTCCTCGGCTACACGGAGTGGCGCAACTTCACCGCCGCCATCGACCGCGCCAGGCAGGCCTGCCAGAACTCCGGCCACGACGTCGATGACCATTTTGTTGGCGTCGACAAAATGGTCGACCTCGGCTCCGGCGCCCAGCGCCGCATCGACGACATCGCCCTTACCCGCTACGCCGCCTACCTCGTCGCCATGAACGGCGACCCCCGCAAGGACGCCGTCGCCTTCGCCCAGACCTACTTTGCCGTCCAGACCCGCAAGCAGGAACTCATCGAGTCCCGCCTCGCCGAGATCGAACGCCTGGAGGCCCGCCGCAGCCTCGTCGCCAGCGAGAAGGAGCTGTCCGGCGTGATCTTCGAGAGGCTGCGCGAGAACGAGAGCTTCGCCCGCATCCGCAGCAAGGGCGACGCCGCCCTGTTCGGTGGCTGGACCACCCGCGACATGAAGAAGCGCCTCGGCGTGCCCGAGCCCCGGGCCTTGGCCGACTTCCTGCCCACCATCACCATCAAGGCCAAGGACCTCGCCAACGAGATGACCTCGCACAACGTCAAGGCCAAGGACTTGCGCAGCGAGGGAGCCATCACCCAGGACCACGTCGAGAACAACCGCGAGCTGCGGGATGCCCTCGGCCGGCGTGGCATCAAGCCCGAGGAACTGCCAGCGGAAGAGGATGTCCGCAAGATGGAGCGCCGGCTCCTGTCCGAGCAGAAGAAGCTGCCCCGCCAGGTGCGCAAGCTCGAGATCGACGAGGGCGAGGAGCCGTGACCCCCGACCCCGTCCCCTCGCAGACGCCGGCCTACCTCGAGGACGACCTCTCGCAGATCCCGGCAGTCCTGCTGCTGCAGAACCTCGGCTACGAGTACCTCACCCCCACCGAGGCCCGGAAGCTGCGCGGCGGCCGCGAGTCCCAGGTGCTGCTGGTCGACGTCCTTGCCGAACAGCTCCGCAAGATCAACCGCGTCCGCTACCGCGGCGAAGACCTGCCGTTCACCGAGGCCGCCATCGCCGAGGCGATCCGGCTGCTGCGTGACATCGACCAGGGCAGCGGGCTGCTGCGCACCAACCTCGCCGTGTGGGACCTGCTGCGGCTCGGTACCGCCCAGGAGCAGACCATCCAGGGCGACAAGAAGAGCTTCACGCTCCGGTATGTCGACTGGGACATCCCCGCCAACAACCGCTTCCACGTCACCGAGGAATTCGCGGTGACGCGTCAGGACGGCGACGGCACCCTGGTCCCCGATCTCGTCCTGTTCTGCAACGGCATCCCCTTCGCGGTGATCGAGTGCAAGCGGCCCGGCATCAAGAAGCCGCTCGAGCAGGCCATCAGCCAGCACATCCGCAACCAGAAGGACGGGGCCATCCCGGCCCTCTACCACCATGCGCAGGTGCTGCTCGGTCTCGCGGTGGACGAGGCGTCGTACGCCACCGTCGGCACCAGCGCGAAGTTCTGGGGGCAGTGGAAGGAACGCGCCTGGCCCGAATCCGAGATCCTCGACCTCGTCAACCGGCCGGCGCCGTCAGGTGTGAAGGACAGCGTGTTCGGCTGGCGCGAGTTCGGCAGCACGGAGCGCGACTACCTGGTCCATCTCGAATCGCAGGGCGGCCGTGGACTGACCGAGCAGGACCGCCTGCTGTGGGCGCTGTGCCGGCCCCCACGCCTGCTGGAGCTCGCGGACCGCTACACCGTGTTCGACGCGGGCGAACGCAAACTGGCTCGGTACCAGCAGTTGCGGTGCGTCGAGAAGGCCATGGCGCGGCTCCGGCAGCGCGATGCCGAGGGCAAGCGGCTCGGCGGCATCGTCTGGCACACCCAGGGCAGCGGCAAGAGCCTGACCATGGTGATGCTGGCCGAGGCGATCCTGCGCGACCCCTCGATCCACGAGCCCAAGATCGTGCTGGTGACCGACCGGATCGATCTCGATGACCAGATCTACGGCACGTTCAAGAACTGCGGCGCCGAACTGGCGCAGGCCACCACCGGTCAGGGGCTGCTGGACCTGCTGGGGGATGGGCGGACGCGCATCGTCACCACGCTGATCCACAAGTTCCAGACGGCGATCGAGGGCAGCCGGGGCATCCGGATCGAACGGGACAACGTGTTCGTGCTCGTCGACGAGAGCCACCGTACCAACTTCGGCTCCCTGCACGCGGCGATGAACCGCGTGCTGCCGAACGCGTGCCTGATCGGTTTCACCGGCACGCCGGTGCTGAAGCGCGATCGCAACGTGCTGCTCAAGTTCGGCGGCTTCATCGACACGTACACCATCGACGAGGCGGTTGCCGACAAGGCGGTAGTGCCCCTGCTGTACGAGGGGCGGCACGTGCTGCAGAGCGTCGACGACAAGGTGATCGACGCGTGGTTCGAGCGGGTGGTGCAGGACCTGTCGCCGGAGCAGAGGAGGGACCTGAAGACGCGGTTCGCGACCAGGAACCAGCTCAACCGCACCGAGCAGAAGATCATGGCGGTGGCCTGGGACCTGCATGAGCACTACCGGCAGAACTGGCAGGGGACGGGGTTCAAGGCCCAGCTCACCGCACCGAGCAAGGCCGACGCCCTGCTGTACCAGCGCTGCTTCGAGCAGTTCGGCGGCGTGTCGAGTGCCGTGCTGATCTCGCCGCCCGACCAGCGGGAAGGGCACGATGAGGTCGACGAGATCGGCGATCCCTCGGGTCGCCCGGACGTGAACGACTTCTGGACGAAGATGATGAAGCGGTTTGGTATTGAGGAGCAGTACCAGAAGAGTCTGATCGCCCAGTTCAAGGTCGAGGGTGATCCCGAGATCCTGATCGTCGTCGACAAGCTGCTGACCGGCTTCGACGCGCCGCGCAACACGGTGCTGTATGTGACGCGCTCGCTGAAGGAACACGGGCTGCTGCAGGCGATCGCCCGCGTCAACCGGTTGCACGAGGGCAAGGAGTTCGGCTTCGTCGTCGACTACTACGGCGTGCTGAAGAAGCTCGGTGACGCGCTCGAGCTGTACGCGTCGTTCGATGGCGAGTACGAGGCGGCCGACATCGCCAGCGCAGTGCAGGATGTCGATGCCGAGTGTCAGCAGTTGCCGCAGCGCCACACCGATGTGTGGCAGTGTTTCGCCGCGGTCACGAACAAGCACGACCGTGAGGCGATGATCGGGGCGCTCGCCGCGGCCGAGGATCGGGAACGCTTCTACGAGCGCCTGGGCAGGTTCGCGCGCACCATGCAGGTGGCGATGTCGAGCGCGTCGTTCCTGGAGCAGGCCGAGCCTCGGAAGATCGCGCGCTACCGCGAGGACCTGAAGTACTTCGTCGACCTGCGGGTGTCGGTCGCAAGACGCTACGCCGAGAGGATCGACTTCGGACAGTACCAGGAGCGCATCCAGAAGCTGCTCGACGTGCATGTGAAGAGCAGCGACGTGAAGGTGCTCGTCGAGCCGGTGAGCATCTTCGACAAGGAAGCTTTCCAGCGGGAGATCGACGAGTTGGATGGCGACCGCAGCAAGGCGCTGACGATCGCCAACCGCGTGAAGGCCGCGATCCACGAACACATGGCCGAGGACCCCGCCTTCTACCAGCGGTTCTCGGAGCTGCTGAAGCAGGCGATCGACGAGTTCCACCAGCAGCGGCTCGACGACGCCGCGTTCCTCGCCAGGGTGCGCGAGATCGCGGCGAACGTGCGGGACCGGGGCGGCGACGACCTCCCCAAGGAACTCGCCGGACGGGACGTGGCGCGGGCGTACTTCGGCATCGCCCGCGATGGCCTGGGATCGAAGGCCGGGCCAGCGGCGCTGGCCGGACTGGCGATCCGGATCGAGGCGGCGATCGAGGCCCTGCGCATCGTCCGCTGGACCGAGTCGGTCGACCGGCAGAACCAGATGCGGACGGCGATCGAGGACGAGATGCTCGCGTGGGCGGAGGAGGCCGGCGAGCAGTTCCCGTTCGAAGTGATCGACCGCGTCATGGAGGGCTGCCTGGACGTGGCGCGGGTGAGGTTGCCGTGATCGACAAGGGCCCTGGGCAATCGTCGGTCCACGAGGTCCGGATCGGCGGCGAGCCATCGCCGTTCCGGCTGCACCGCACCGGCCGGCGGACACTGGAGATCGCGGTCACGGCCGCCGGCGAGATCGAGGTGCGGGCGCCGCGCAACCTGCCGCTGCCGTTCATCGAGTCGCGCCTTCGGGCGAAGGCCGCGTGGATCGGCCGGAAGCAACGCGAGCGATCCCTCGAAGAGCGGGGGCAGGAACCGGTCCGCCGCTACCGGGCAGGTGCCTCGCATCGCTACCTCGGCCGGCAGTACCGGCTGGAGCTGGAGACCGCATCACCGCCCAGGGTCCGGGTGCACGGCGGGCGCCTGCGGATTGGCGTGCCTGACCCGGGGGATGAAGCTGTCGTCAAGCTGGCGCTGGACCGCTGGATGCGTGTACGCGCACGGTGCGTCCTGACCGAGCGAGTGGCGACCCTGACCGCGCGACCCGAGTTCGAAGGCCTGAGGCCAACTGCAGTCCGCGTACAAGCCATGCGGCATCGCTGGGGGAGCTGTTCCGGCTCGGGTCGCCTCCTGCTGAATCCTGAGCTCGTGGCACTGCCCTTGTCCCTGATCGACTACGTGATCGCCCACGAACTCTGCCACCTGAGGGTACGACGCCATGACCTGAGGTTCGAACGGCTGCTGGCACGGGTGATGCCGGATTGGCGCACCCGGCACCGGCGACTCGCCCGATCCACGGTCGAGTAGCCCCCGGAGCGATTGGCCGCCCCCGGGGTTTGCCCTGCGGCTCCGCCGCGCGATGATTGCCGGGCTGTCACCGCCTCCCCCGGAGATCCCATGCGCCACCCCCTGTCCACCCTGCTGCTGTTCGCCGCCGTCGTCCCCGCGCAGTCCGTCGTCGTGCCCAACGCCAACGCCACGGTCAGCGCCACCACCGTCCTCAACAACCCCATGCGCAATGCCGGCGCCGCCCGCACCTACATGATGGGCATCAACGCCTCGGAGCTGGCGGCGATCCCGCCTGGCTCCCTGATCACCGGCATCAGCATGCGCGCCGGCCACACCGGCTCCAATCCGGCCGTCTGGCCCGCCAACAACGCGGTGACGTTCAACGACTACGAGGTCACCGTCGGCAACGTGATCCCGACCGCGACGTGGACCAACTCCTTCATGGGCAACTTCACCGGCACGCCGGTGATGGCCCGCGATGGATTCATGCTGGTGCCGCAGGGCATCTACCAGAACGTCGTCGCCGCGCCGACCGCCAACCCATGGGGTGAGTTCTACTGGGACTTCCAGGTGCCTTTCCTCTACACCGGCGGCGACCTCGGCGTGCTGATGACGCATCCGGGCAGCAACGACCCGACCTCGATCTTCTTCGAGCAGGTGCCGTCCAACACCGCGGTGCATGGCCAGGCGATCACCCAGTCATCCACGTTCCAGGCCACGACCGCCAGCACGATGAACTACGCCTTCTGCGTGATCCGCGTGCACTACGGCTACGGCAGCCCGGCGGGCTGCCCGGGCACCGGCGGCATGACGCCGATGCTGGTGCAGAACGGCAACGTGACCGGCGGCGGTCAGATCCTCCTGTCGACGGCCAACGCCCCGGCCAACGCACTCGGCCTCTACGTCTTCGGCTACGGTCGCCTCACCCTGCCGCTGCCGAACGGCTGCAACCTGCTGACCTCGCCGCTCGGCACCTCGCTGGCCCTCCTCGACGGCAACGGCCGTCACCTGCAGGCCATCAACGTGCCGCCGACGGTCACCGGCACGTTCAACGCGCAGATCCTGGTCCTCGACGCCGGCAATCCCGGCGGTTTCACCGCCAGCAACGCCGTCGAGCCCGCGGCCTTCTGACGCTGGCCTCGTTCCGCTACCGTGCGGCGATGACTTCCGAACTCGTGGCGGTGCTCGGCACCGGTCTGCTCGGCAGCGGCATGGTGGAGAACCTGCTGCGCAAGGGCCACAAGGTCCGCGTCTGGAACCGCACCCGGGACAAGCTGCAGCCCCTGCAGAAGCAGGGCGCCGAGGCCGCCGCCGATCCGGCGGCCGCCGTGCGCGGCGCTGCCCGCGTGCACCTGGTGCTGGCCGCCGACGACGCGGTCGACGCGGTGATCGCCGCCCTGCGCCCGGGCCTTGGCGCCGGCGTGCCGGTGATCGACCACTCCACCAACCTGCCGGCCCGCGTCGCCGCCCGCACCGCCGACCTGCGCAAGCAGGGCGTGCGATACGTGCACGCGCCGGTGTTCATGTCGCCGCAGAACGCCCGCGAGGGCACCGGCATGATGCTGCTCGCCGCGTCACAGGCCGACGCCGCCGCCCTGCTGCCGGCGCTGGCGGCGATGACCGGCAAGGTCTGGCATGTCGGCGAGCGCAGCGATCTGGCCGCCTTCCACAAGCTGACCGGCAACGGCTTCCTGCTGGCGGTCACCGGCGTGCTCGGCGACATGCTGGCGATGGGCGACGCCGCCCAGGTGCCCACCGCCGAGGTGCTCAAGCTGTTCGAGCAGTGGAAGCCAGGCGCGTTCATCCCGTTCCTCGGCGCCATGCTGGCGAAGCCCGCCGGCGGCCCGGTCTCGTTCGAACTGCAGATGGCGCGCAAGGACATCCGGTTGATGCTGGAGACCGCCGGCACGCACGCGATGGTCGCCCTGCCGGCGGTGGCCGCGGCGATGGACCAGGCGCTGGCCGAGGGTCGCGCGCAGGAGGAGTTCGCCGTGTTCGCCCGCCGGCCGGCGGAGTGACGGTGTCGGCCGGTGCCCGCCGCCCAGGGCAAACGACCCGAGCGGACTGGCCGAAGTCCGTGAACGCGTGTGTCGCCGCAAGTGCCGCTGCCGCCCGTAGACGCCGACGGCAATTAGTGCGCAATCAAGATGGACCGGCGACGTCCGTCCGCGCGGCGATGGCGGTCCACGGCGGTCGCCCGGGCGGCCCGATCGACGGTCGTCGATGGCCAACCAGGGCATGAGAGGCCGTCTTGCGCCGCATCCGCCCGGCAAGGGGGCTCCGCCGCCGGTTCGATGACTGCCGCCCACGGCAAGCGACCCGGGCGGACTGGCCGAAGTCCGCGAACGCGTGTGTCGCCGCAAGTGACGCTGCCGCCCGTAGACGCCGGCGGCAATTAGTGCGCAATCAAGATGGACCGGCGACGTCGGTCCGTGCGGCGATGGCGGCGACGGCGCGCATGGCGGCGACGCCAGATCACGGCGGCGATGTCAGGTTGCGGCGGCGCCTCCGGGCGCGGGGGACGCCCGGGGCCGACAATGACGGCCAGAGGCCTCGCGAAGACGGCCCGGCGTGCGTAGCCATCCCCATGCGCCCGTTCGCCACCGCCCCCGCCTTCGCCACCGCCCTCGCCGTCGCCGTCGCCACGGCGCAACCCGCGCTGCGGGCGCAGACGCCGCCCGTCGAACTCGCGCCCATCACCACCGCGGTCCGCGCGCAACTCGAACAGGTGCGCCAGAAGCGCGACCTGCCGGGCATCGGCGCCGCGTTCGTGCTGCCCGACGGCCGGCTCGGCGAGGTGGCGGTCGGCCACGTCGATGCCGAACGCAAGCAGCCGTTGACCACCGCCCATCGCCAGTTCTCGGGAAGCATCGGCAAGACCTACTGCGCCGTGCTCTGCCTGCGCCTCGTCCAGGACGGCGTGCTGGGCCTCGACGATCCGCTGCGCAAGCACCTCGGCGCGCGGCCCTGGTTCGCGCGGCTGCCGAACCACGAGCGCGTCACGATCCGCCAGCTGCTGCAGCATCAGAGCGGCATCCCCGAGCACGTCTGGAAGCCGGCCTTCCACACGGGACTGCTCGCCGACCCCGACCGGGCGTGGAAGCCCGAGGAGTGCGTCGCCTTCGTCCTCGATGACGAGCCGCTGTTCGCGCCGGGCGAGAAGTGGGCCTACGCCGACACCAACTACCTGCTGGTCGGGCTCGCCATCGAGCAGGCGGCGGGCAGGCCCTACTACGACCTGCTGCGGGCCCGCGTGCTGGAGCCGCTCGGCCTGCGCGACACGCTGCCGGCGGATCGCCGCGACCTGCCGGATCTCGCCAACGGCTTCGCCAGCGGCATTGCCATCCACCGGGGCGAGACCGTGGTGGATGGCCGCTACTTCGTGAACCCGATCTTCGAATGGACCGGCGGCGGCATCGTCAGCACGACCGCCGACCTGGCCCGGTTCGGCCGGGCGGCGCTGCTCGGCGACGCCGTGCCGGAGGCGCGGCGCGCCGACCTCACCCGCTTCGTGCCGGCCGACCCGCGGGTCGCCAAGGGCTACGGCCTCGGCGTGATGCAGATCGACTCGCCGCACGGTCCGGCGGTGGGCCACACCGGCATCATGCCTGGCCACCTGTCGGCGGTGATCCACTACCAGGAGCCGAAGCTGACGGTGGCGCTGCAGACCAACACCGACGACGGGCGCAAGGTCGGCCGGCTCGAACGCCTGGCCCACGACGTGGCCGCGACCGTGATCGAACGGGCGGCCCTGCGCCCCGCTGCCGGCAGCGGACGCTAGACTCCGCGGCTGCATGGCACCCGACGCGCGGCAAGCACCCCGCTGGCCCCTGCTGCTCCTGCCGCTCCTGGCGCTGCTGCTCTGGCTGTTCGGGGCGCAGGACCCGGCGGTCGCCGAGACGCCGGAGCCCACGCCGGCGCCCGCCGCCGCCGCCGACCGGGCGACGGTCCCGCCGCCGCAGGACGCAGCCCCGCACGACGCCGAACGCACCGCCGAGCCCGAGCCGTCGCTCCTGCCCGACCTCGCCCATCCGTTCGCGTTCGCCCTCGACCTCACCGTGCGCGACGGCTTCGGCCTGCCGGTGCCCGACGCGCTGGTGTTCGTGGCAGCACCCGCCTGCGCGCTCTCCCTCTGGCCCGCCCCCACCGACGCCCGCGGCCACCTGCCGATCCGCTGGCAGGGCCGCACTTCGCGGATGGAACTCACCGTCGCCGTCGTCGCCTGGGGCGTGCTGCAGCCCCTGCGCCGGGTGGCCTGCGACGCCGACCGGCCGCAGGCCCTGGCGGTGGTGGCCACCGGCAGGCGCCTCGACCCCGCGGCGGTGGCCGCCCTGCAGCAGCAGCCCGACGAACTGGCGCGGCTGCAGCGCGCGTTCCAGCGCGAACGCCGCCAGTCGGGCCGGCTGCAGCGGCGCGACGAGTTCGAGGTGCTGTGCGGCCGCGAGGTCCTGCTGTTCCGCGGCTTCTTCTGCGTCGAGTGCCACGAGACCAGCCGGCTGGCCGGCTACGCCTCGCTCGGCCTCGCCGGCACCGCCGGGCCCTCGCTGCACCCGCACGCGCTGCTGTCCGACTTCCGCACCGCGCCGCCGGACGAGAAGCAGCTGCGGGCGCGGCAGGAGCAGTTCCAGCGCAGCGAGCAGGACGAGGACCGGCGCCGCCAGGGCCTGCTGGCGGTGGTGCCGGGCGGCAGCGAGCTGCACGGCCGCGTCACCGACGCCGATGGCCGGCCGGCGGCCGCGGTGCCCATCGCCTGGCGCGACGCCGACGGCGCGGTGCGCCATCGCACCGCCACCAACGATCACGGCGAGTACCGGCTCGCGCCGATCGGCCGCGGCATGGTGTCGCTGTCCGCCGGCGGCGGCGCCGGCGGCGCGCTGGCGACATCGCTGCTGATCGGCCCGGGCGAGCACGAATGGTCGCCCCGCCTGCTGCGCACCGACACGGTGCGCGGCACCGCGGTCGACGAGCAGGGCCGCCCGTTCGCCAACTGGATGGTGGAGTTCGAGGGGGAGGGCGGCGCCACCGCGCTCGGCATCACCAACACCGACGGCGCCTTCCTGCTGGCCAACGTCGGCGCCCGCGGCCGTTGCCTGCTGTGGCCGCAGGGCAGGGACCTCCGCCTGCCGGTGGCGATCAGCGACATGGTGCTGCCCGACGGCGAAGCGGTGCGCCTGCGCATCGATCCCGACGTGCCCGCCCGCGCCCGCCTGCGGCTGCGGCCGGTGCTGCCGGCGTCGTCGTTCGAACGCGGTCAGCGCCCCGAGGTCGAGGTGCGGGTGTTCCAGGAGGACTCCGGGCGCGGCGCGCACATCGCCCGCGGGCAGTTCGAGGACCAGTTCCAGCTCGAGGGGCTGCCGGCGGGCAACTACCGCGTCGAGGTGGGCGCGCCGGGGCTCGGCTGGACCGTTCTGGGGCCGGTCTACGTCGACGGCCGCGGGCTGTGGGACCTGGGGGCGATCGCGCTGCCGGTGCCGGGGCGGGCGCGGCTGGTGGTCCCGGCGGGGGTGCCGGCGCCGGGGTCGCTGCCGCATGCGCTCTACCGCCGCGAGCCGGCCCTGGACGTGCTGGTGGATCCGCGGGTCGAGGGCGACGACTGGGTGCTGGCGCCGGGGCGGTACGTGCTGCTGTGGCAGCATCCCGGGCAGGGGCTGCGCGGCTTGGAGTTCGGCGTCGAGGCGCTGCGGGTCACCGAAATGCCGGTGCCGGCGCGCTGACCGCGGACCGCCCGGCGACACCTGGCCTCCAGGCTACCTCCAGGCTCACACTTGGTCCCGGATTGGACCCGTCGCCAACCACGAAGGAGACTCGCCATGAAGAACCCTGGCCTGTTGCTGGCCGCGGTGACCGTGCTAGCGGCCACTACCGTGCTGCCCCGCCCAGTCCGTCCATGCGCGCCACCCGAAAGTGGTGTGCCACGTTCCCGTCAATCCGACCTTCGGTGATCCACCACGGCCCGCAAAGACCTGATCCGGCTGGGCCTGCAACGCCACCGGCGTGCGCGGGAGCGGCGATGACCCGGCTGCTGCTGCTGATCGCCATGGTGGCGCTCTCCAGCCTGCCCAGGCTGACTGGGCAGGCTCCATGGGTACCGTTTGCGAGCCAGCAACCTTCTCTCATCCATCCGTGGACCGCTCCGATCATGAGCGGTCGACAGATCGTGCTCGGCGATGTGACGGGCAATGGATTCCCGGACATCCTGATCTACGGCGGGCAGGGTGCCACCATTGATGTGGTTCGCAACCTCGGCCCCCGGGGGTATGCGCCCGAGCTGACGCTTCCGGCGTACTCGGCGCCCGCAGCCAACACAGCCAAGGTCCTGTGCGCCGATGTGGATCTGGACGGGGACCTCGACCTCCTCGTCCTTCATGGTTCCTCTGGAGCCGGCTGGAACGACCCTGCGTTCCGCAACGTCATGCTGATCAACGACGGCGTCGGCAACTTCTCAGATCAGACCGCGCAACGCTGGCCCACGGGGCTCTACAGCACGATGGATGGACTCGTGCTCGACGTCAACGGCGACGGGTTGCCCGACATCGTCGAGTGCAACATGGCTCAGCACCGACTCTTCCTGGGCCAGCCTGGGGGGATTTTCCTGGATTCCACCGCGAGCCACATCCCGGGGGGATTGCCCCAGTATGGCTGGGGTGTCGCGGCTGGCGATGTCGATGGCAATGGAAGCCCCGACCTGGTGTTTGCTTGCGGGCAAGGCCTGGCGGTGGGCAGCGACGTCTTGCTCCTCAACGATGGTACGGGAAGGTTCCAGAACATGTCGTTCCGCCTTCCTAACAGGATCAACGATATCGGCGTAGCAATGGGCGATGTTGACGGCGATGGAGATGTTGACATCGTCTTCGGCATCACCTTCTCAGCGTATGCCAACGGCAGTCGCAACCTCGGGCTGCTGCGGAACAATGGGCAAGGCTTCTTTGTGGATGACCCAACAGGTTTCCCACCACGCCTCGTCGGCCTTGACAACAACTATCATGCTGCCCTGCTCGACATCGACGGCGATGGCGACATGGACGCCGTGTTTCGATCAAACCAGGTGCGTACTCTCTTCTTCAACGACGGCGCAGGTCGCTTCAACGAGGATTGGCCCGCATTGTCCGCTCCAGCTTGCTTCGGTCAGCCGACCATCAGCTCCGCGGACATGGACCGCGATGGCGACCTCGACCTGGTCGCCATCAGCGTCCAGTGCACCCAGCGCCTGTTCGTCCTCCACTCCTTGCGCCGACACCTGATCGCCGCGCCGGCGCCGCGGCGCAGCCAGGCCCTCCGGATCGGTGACGACCTCGTCATCGATCTGCACGGCGAAACACCTGGGGCCACAGTCCTTGGCCTGGCGCTCGCCGGACGGTTCCAGCCAATGCCGCCGTTCGGCACCCTGCAGCTCGACCTCGGAACGCTCGCCGTGCTGGGCCCCATCACGCTCGATGCCAGCGGCCACGCCGGGCTCACCTTGCCCGTCCCCAGACGGAACACATTGATCGGCATCGACCTCCACCTGCAGGCTCTCACCATCGGCCAGAACGGCGCGCCGAGGCTGACCAATGCCATCCACCACCGGATCCACCGCTGACCGCGGACGGTCCGGCTACTCGTGGACCAGCTCGCAGGCCTCGTAGACCGGGCCTTCCATGCAGGTCTTGCTGTAGGGCCAGCCGTGGAAGCGCGGGCCCTGCACCTTCACCGTGCAGCCGTTGCACACGCCGTACCCGCACGCCATGTAGGTCTCGAGGCTGAGGAAGCAGCGCAGGGAACGCCGTTCGCACAGCTTCGCCACCGCGTGCATCATCGGATCGGGCCCGCAGCAGAACACCGTCTCGCCGGCCTTCACCTCGCCCGCCTCGCACATCGCGTCCAGGAGCTGCGTGATCAGCCCGTGGAAGCCGTGGCTGCCGTCGTCGGTGGCCGGGCGCACGTCCGCGAGGCCGGTGAAGTCGCCGATGCCGGCGAGCGCGGTGCGGTTGCGGCCGCCGAACAAGAGGCGCAGCGGCTCGCCGCCCCGCGCCTTCTGCTGGCGGGCCAGCAGCAGGAACGGGGCCAGCCCGATGCCGCCGGCGATGCACAGGGGATCGCCCACGTCGGCGGGGAACGGCCGGCCCAGCGGCCCGGTCAGGTGCACCGCCTCGCCGGGGCGCAGCGCGGCGAGCGCGCGGGTGCCGGGACCGATCGCCTTCAGCAGGAAGGAGCCCCAGCTGCCGTCGTCGGCGCGGTCGTAGAGCGAGAACGGCCGCGGCAGCAGCACCGGCCAGCGTTCGGCGGTGCGCAGCATGTAGAACTGGCCGGGCAGGGTGGCGGGGATCGGCCCGTCCACCTCCAGGGCGAAGCAGCCGCCGCCGAGGTCGCGGTGCTTGCGGACGACGTGGGGACGGGTCTGCTGGGCCATGGGTCGGGGCGGCAGTGTAGGGGGGCGGGCAGCACGGACCAAACGGTTGCGGCGCGGCCGTTGAGCGCGCCCGGCGCGGCCTCCATACTCCGCGCCCCCATGGCGCCCACCCTCGGTACCTGGCTCACCGTCCCCGCCATCGGCGGGCTGATCGGCTACCTCACCAACTGGCTGGCCGTGAAGATGATCTTCCGGCCGATCCGGCCGCGGCGGCTCCTGTTCTTCAAGGTGCAGGGCCTGATCGGCCGCCGGCAGAAGGACCTTGCGCGCAGCATCGGCCGGGTGGTCGGCACCCACCTGGTCGAGCACAAGGACATCGTCCGCGGCCTCAACAAGCTCGACTTCGAGGGCATCCTGCGCTCGGTGCTGGAGAAGGGCCTCGAGCCCAAGGTCAAGGAACTGCGCGGCCTGCCCCTGATCGGCGGCTTCCTCACCGAGGAGCGGGTGAAGGACATCCGCGACGGCATCGCCAAGGGGGTGATGCAGAACCGGGAGATGATCCTCGACGAGGTGGAGAAGGGCCTGCAGCAGGGCATGGACGTGCCGCGGCTGGTGGAGCAGAAGGTCGCCGAGTTCCCGATCGAGCGGATCGAGAAGATGATCCTGGAGGTGGCGAGCCGCGAGCTGCGGGCCATCGAGGTGCTGGGCGGCGTGCTCGGCGTGGTGATCGGGGTGGGCCAGGTGTTCGTGCTGTGGTGGCTCGGTTAGGCGGCGCCGGTTACCAGAGCGGGCCGGCCCTGCTACAAGGGCGCCCATGAGCCGTCCCCGCCTGCTGGTCCCGTTCCTGCTGCTCGCCGCCGTGCCCGCCCAGCACCAGGGCCCGCCGGCGCCCGGCGCCGCGGCGGCCGCCATTCCGGCGCCGCAGGACGGCCGCGCCCGCCCCGCCTACCCCGAGCGCGACATCCTGTCGCCGTTCCGGAAGTGCGACGAGATCTACGCGCCGCCGGACGCGGTCTTCCGCGAGCTGCGCATCATGCGCGACCTCGCCAACCAGAACGCGACGCAGTGCTCGTTCGACGATCGCGGCCGCGAGGTGTGCGCCCTGCCGGCGTGGGCCGAGGCGCGGCAGCGGCTCGCCGCCCAGTCGCTCGATGCGGGCTGGCTGGCGGAGGTCCTGCGCCGCAGCCGCAACGCCGACGAGCGCGACATCGCCCTCTACGCGATCTTCTGGTGCGTCGAGCCGGCCCACGTCTTCAACCTGATCAGCCACATCCCCGGCGAGCCGGAGGCGCGGGCGCGCGAGCGGGCCTATCCGCGCGCCGTGCACTTCGTGCGCGCCCACCTCGGTCGGAAGTGGGGCGACCTGTCGGCCGACGAGAAGGCCGGGGCGGAGCTGCCGGAGATCGGCAGCCCGGCCGCCAAGGCCGCCGGCATCACCCGCGAGCCGCGCGACAGCGACCACCTGTTCTTCCTCAACCTGCGGCCGTTCTTCCAACTCCTCGACCTGGACTCGGCGATGGATCAGGCCCAGGGCCTGTGGTTCCTGAAGGAGTGCTTCCGCCTGCGGCGCGACCTGGCGCTGCTCTGGCTGGAGCCGGCCCTGCCGCGGCTGCGCGAGCTGGCGGGATCGCCGCAGAAGGCCGTGGTCGAGCAGGTGATCGGCGTCGTGTCGTCGCTCGCGCCGAACGACCTGGCGGCGCCGGCCGCCGCCGCGCCGCCCGCCGAGATCGTCGCCTGGATCGATCGGGTGGTGCGCGCCGAGTTCCCGCCGATCCGCGTGCCCAGCAGCGGGCTGGCCCTGCTGTTCCCGAGCCCCGAACGCGACGCCATGGCCAGCAAGGGCCTCGACCTGCTGCGCCGCGACGCGATCGGTGAGGCGGTCAACGGCAAGCGCAAGGACGGCCGCGCCTACCGCGGCTTCCGCCTGGGTCGCGTGCCGGACGAGTTCCAGCCGCTGCCGCTCAAGACCGGCATGGTGCTGACCGCGATCAACGGCACGGTCGTCAGCACCGGCCAGGAGGTGCTGGCGGCCGTGCAGCAGGCGCTCACGCCGGGCCGCGGCAGCCTGCTCGTGGAGTACGTGCTGGATGGCGTGGACCACGCCCTCGAAGTGCGCGTGATGTAGGCGCGCACCGCGAGAGCGCTACTCCGGCGGCAGCAGCGCCGCCACCCGGGCCGCCAGCGCATCCGCCTCCTGCCGCGTCGGGCCGAGGCACGTCACGTGGCCGAGCTTGCGGCCCGCCCGCGGCGCCTTGCCGTAGTCGTGCAGCCGCGCGCCGGGGATCCGCAGCAGCGCCGCCCGGTCCGGCATGCGACCGATCAGGTTGAGCATCGTCGCAGCACAGCCGCCCGTCATCGCCGTGTCGCCGAGCGGCAGGCCGGCCACCGCGCGCACGTGGTTCTCGAACTGACTGCACACCGAGCCCTCGATGGTCCAGTGCCCCGAGTTGTGCACCCGCGGCGCCATCTCGTTGCCGATCAGTTCGTCGCCGCACAGGAACAGCTCCACCGCCAGCACGCCGGTGTAGCCCAGCTCCGCCAGCAGCCGTTCGGCGAACGCGCGCGCCGCCCGGTCGATGGCAGGCGCCAGGTCCGGCGCCGGCGCCCGCGTGCGGCGCAGGATGCCGCCGCGGTGCTCGTTCTCCACCACCGGCCAGGTGGCGGTGGCGCCGTCGCGGCCGCGCACCGCCAGCACCGACAGCTCGCGCTCGAACGGCACGAAGGCCTCGACGATCAGGTCGGCCCTGCCGGGCCGCGCCAGCGCCGCGAACACGGCCTCGATCCGTTGCGCCAGGTCCTCGCCCGGCCGCAGCACCTGCTGGCCCTTGCCGTCGTAGCCGAGCCGGCGCGTCTTCACCACGCACGGCGCGCCCAGTTCCCTCACGGCGGCGCGCAGTTCGTCCAGCGTGTCGGCCGGCCGGTGCGGCGCCGCCCGCAGGCCCAGCCGTTCGAACAGGGCCTTCTCGGTGAGCCGGTCCTGGCTCACCGCCAGCACGTCGGGGTGCGGCGCCACCGGCACGTGGCCCTGCAGCCAGGCGGCGGCCCGGGCCGGCACGTTCTCGAATTCGAAGGTCACCACCGCGGCACCGTCCGCCAGCCGCCGCAACGCCGCCTCGTCGTCGTAGGCCCCCACCACCAGTTCGCCGGCGTGGCCGCCCACCGCATCGGCGCTGGGATCGAGCATCCGGCAACGCAGCCCCAAGGGCAGCGCCGCCAGCGCCAGCATGCGCGCGAGCTGGCCGCCGCCGAGGATGCCGATCGTCACTTCGGCTCCGCCCGCGGATCGCGATGCTGCAGCACTTCCGCGGTGATCCGGGCCCGCCGCTCCGCCAGCGCCTGCTTCACCGCCGGCCGCACGTGGCCGACGATCGCCGCCGCCAGCAGGCCGGCGTTGATGGCGCCGGCGCGGCCGATGGCCAGGGTGCCCACCGGCACGCCGGCGGGCATCTGCACGATCGACAGCAGCGAGTCCATGCCCTTCAGGGCGGCGCTCTCGATCGGCACGCCCAGCACCGGCAGGTTGGTCTTGCTGGCCGCCATGCCCGGCAGGTGCGCCGCGCCGCCGGCCCCGGCGACGATCGCCAGCAGGCCGCGCCCTTCGGCGGCGCCGGCGTACTCCATCAGCCAGTCCGGCGTGCGGTGCGCGGAGACGACCTGGCACTCGTGGGGCACGCCCAGTTCGGTCAGGGTCTCGCTGGCGTGACGCATGGTCTCCCAGTCGGAACGGGAGCCCATGATCACTCCCACCAGCGGTTGTTGGTCCTGCATCGGTTCGGTCATCCGGTCGCGTCAGCCCGGATCGTGGCGGCCGTGTGGCGGCGGGACAAGGGTCTGTCGCCGGCGCCCTGCTGCCCCCGTCCGCCGCCGCCTTGCCGACCGCCGCCGCACCGGCGGCGTCGGCGGTCGCCGGGCGCGGCCCGCTCGCGCCGCCGTCAGACGCCGGTCCGTCGCCAACTTGATTGCGCACTAATCTCGGGACGGTCCGCGGAAGGGTGATCTCCAGCCGGAAGCCGCCCGTCCGGGGCGGGCGGACGTCGTTGGGCGGCCTCGATCCTTCCACCAGAGCCCAGAAAGGGGGGGCGGGACGGCCTGGAGCGGCGTGGAAGGCGCCCGGAACGCGTCACGTGAGCCGCCCGCCCCCATGCGGGCGGCGGGCGCCGCCGGTCTCTGCCGCCTCCAGACGCCGGTCCGCCCCAACTTGATTGCGCACGAATCTCGGGCGTGTCCGCGGACCCACCTGAACGGGTGGATGCGACGGGCTGCCCCGCACGCCGCGTCGGGGCGCCGATGGCAATGGCGGAACTCCGACACCTGCAATGCGGCCGGCGGCGGTTGCCGCGCCGCGGCCGCCGGCTACTCTCCTGCCTCGTCGCGCCCCTCGCCCCCGCGGGCCCGCACTGCACACCGGAGGAAACCGATGCAACTGCCGTTGCCCCTGCTCGCCTGCGTCACGCTGTCCGCAATGGCCACCGCTCAGGGCCTGTGGCCGCAGCCGATCCTCGACGCGCCGATCGCGGTGATGTCGAACAACTCCACGTCGATGATCGAGATCCTCGACATCAATGGCGACGGCAACCTCGAGACCCTGAACGTCCGCATCGATCTGGGCCAGCCGTCTTCCTACCTCACCCTGCAGGGCCGGCCGCTGCAGGGGACCGGTCTCCACCTGTCCTTCTTCGGCCAGATCCCGACGGTCGGCTCGATGGAGCCCTTCTCGGCGGTGGGCCAGGTCGGCACGCCGGATGCGTTCGGCGACTGCGCCCTCGGCGTCGGTCAGACGGTGCTGGTGTTCCGCGGCGGCGCCACCGGCGCCACGCAGTCGGCCAACCTGACAGTGAACGGCGCCGTGCAGGGCGTCCGCATCGGCGACTTCGACGGCGATGGCTTCGGCGACGTGGCCACGCTCACCGCCCAGGGTCTGGCGGTGCATCGCGGCTCTGCCTCGAACACGCTGACGACGGTGAACCTGGCGATGCCGGCGCCGGGCGACCGGCAGCTCATCACCGCCGAGGTGAATGGCGACGGCATCACCGATCTCGCCGTGGTCGACGATCACGTGACGCCGGTGCGTTTCGTCGCCGGCGCGCCCCAGGCGCAGACGCCGATCGCCGTGTTCATGAATGGGCCGATGCCGGTGGCCGGCGACATCGACGGCGATGGCGACCAGGACATCGTCGTGTTCGGCGACACGACCTACGTGGTGCTGCGCCGCACCGGACCCGCGACCTTCGTCGTCGAGGCCCCGGTCACCGGCGGCCCGGCCACCCACCTCTACGACGTCGATGGCGACGGCGACCTGGACGGCGCCTGCTGCAGCAGCGGCGGCGGCGGCCCGCCGATCATCATGTACGCGCCGTCGACGGCGCGGATCAGCATCAACGACAACGGCGTGTTCCGGCCGGCCTACGAGCTGCACTTCATCGGCGCGTGGCACCTGGCGGGCATCGCCGACGTCGATCGCAACGGCACCATGGACGTGATCGCCGGCCGGGCGATCTACTTCAGCCGGCAGTCGCTGGGAATCGCTCCCCACCAGGCCGGTCCGGTGGCGCCGATCTCGCGCAACACCGCCCACGATCTCGACGGCGACGGCGATCCCGACCTGTTCCAGGCGCCCGGCCTGGTGCGCTGGAACCGCGGCGACGGCGCCACCGATGCCCGCGGGTTGAACCTGCTGACGCCGCCGGCGCCCGGCGTCACCTATGCCGGCCCGATGATCCCGGGCGACTTCGACGGCGATGGCGACACCGACCTGCTGGTCGAGGAGCGCCGCAACGGCACGCCGACGCAGATGCGCCTGCTGCTGCAACGCGGCGCCGCGTTCGCCGATGGCGGCATCGCCATGCCGGCGCCGTTCTCGCCGTGGATCGGCGAGGACACCTCGCGGGTGGTGGTCGCCGACCTCGACAACGACGGGCGCCTCGACCTGATCGCCAACTCCGGCGGGCCTTCCTATTGGAGCCACTGGTGGTTCCAGACCGGCCCCGGCACCTTCGAGCTCGGCCTGATCGACCTCTCGTTCAACGTGGTGATGGCCCGCGACCTGGACGGCGACGGCCGGACCGACCTGCTGGTCAGCGACAGCCGCCTGCTCCTGCGCCGCGGCCTGCCGCTGGGCGGCTTCGGCGCGTCGGAGTGGCTGTCGACCATCGGTCATGTTGTCTGCACGACCCCGAACACGTTCGATCCGTTCCGCGACACGGTAGGCTGCGCCGACTTCGACGGCGACGGCCGGCTGGACCTGATCCTGGCCGAACGGAGCGCGACCAGCTCGGCCTGGCCGGCCATCCTGCACGGCCGCACCGGGCCCGGCTCGATGTTCGCCACCGGGCCCTCACTCAGCATGGGCCTCAATCCGAACGGCCCCGTGCGCATCCACGCCGGCGACGTGACCGGCGACGGCATCCCCGACGGCATCTTCAGCAACCCGCACAACGCCGGCGTCAACGGCGTCGGCGTCATCCCCGGCCTCGGCCAATGGCCCGGTCTCAGCACCAACGACCTGCTGCAGCAGCTGGCGCCGATCCACGGTCTGGTCGACCTGGACGGCGACGGCGACCTCGACGGCCTCGGGCCGAAGATCGTGCTGAGCCGTGGCCGCGACGGCGCCACCGCCGGCCTCCGCCGGCAATGGGGAACGGGCAGCTCCGGCACCGGCGGCGTGGTGCCGAACCTCGGCGCCCGGGGCCCGATCCGGGTCGGCTCTCCGCTGCCGCTGCTGACCGCGGGCGCCGCGGGCCAGGCCTTCGGCTTCGTCGCGCTGGGCGTGCAGACGCGCGCGCTGCCGATGCTGTCGGGCATCTCCTACATCGACCCGCTGCACTTCGTGTTCGTCGCCAGCGACGGTGCTGCCGGCATCGCCGGCGACGGCCGGACCACGCTGACCCTGCCGCCCCTGCCCGCCTCGATCGGCGGGCTCACCTTCCACCTGCAGGCGATGTTCGTCGACCCGGCGCAGCCGACCGGCGTGACCTTGACCAACGCGCTGACGCTGACCATCGGCCGGTAGGGCTGCGGCGAACGCTTGTTTGCGGCCGCGCGCCAGCGACGATGCGACGATGAACCCGGACTTCACCGCCTGGCTGGACGGGCTGCGCGCCCAGGTCCAGGCCGTCCGCGCCAGCAAGGACGCCGCCGCGAAGAAGGGCTCGGACCAGAAGCCCGACCGGCGGCTCGACGGCGTGCTGCCGATGCAGTTCGAGCACGACGGCCGCCTCCGGTGGGCGGACGCCGCCCACCGCACCGCCATGTGGTCGGCCCTCTGGCAGCTCGGCTTCTACGCCTGCTGGCTGCTGGCCATCGTCGCCGTGCTGGCCCGCCGCTTTGTCCCCGACTGGTTCTGGGTGGTCCTGGTGGGCCTGTTCGCCGTGACCTGGGTGATGGGCAGGGTCTACCGCCGGCGCGAGCGCCCCGCCGAGCAGTGGCGGCAGGAGGCCGAGGTGGTGCCCGGCGCGCTGGTCTACGCCAACCCCGCGCTCTGGGAGCCGGGACCGGAGCCCGCGTCCAACGCCGGCTTCGTCTTCACCTTCGACCCCGACCTGGCCGCCGATCCCGACCGCCTGGTCGACCTGGGGAAGCGCGTCTTCGCGCTGGAGGAACAGGACGAGGAACCGGCCCCCGACCTGCGCGAACTGCGGCGCCGCGGCCGCGAATGGGGCGAGGATCGCACCGAAGACAACCCACACACCTTCGATCGCG
This sequence comes from uncultured candidatus Brocadiaceae bacterium, assembly GCA_964565715.1. Taxonomy (GTDB): domain Bacteria; phylum Planctomycetota; class UBA1135; order UBA1135; family UBA2386; genus CAZMGG01. The sequence goes on from CAZMGG010000064.1 coordinate 25,783, forward strand.
TGCGCGTGCCGCGCTCGCTGTGCGGCAACGACCAGACCTTCATGACGATGGTGTCGCTGTCCCGCGCGGACCTGCCCGGCGGCGTGGTCGACCGACGGCTCTATCCCCTGCTCGCACGGCGGGATCGCAACGAGTCCGCCGACCTGCTGCCGGCCTCGTTCTGGGCCTGAACGCCGGATCCCGGCCTGCCCATGCCTGCTGTGCGATCGGCGGTGACGCTGCCGATCGCGCGCGCCCGCTGACGCGCTGACAACCGGTCCGGCGCCATGTCCGCGCCCGCATCGGGCACCGCAACCAGGCGGAGCCCCGAGCCATGATCCGCTGGTTGATCGCCACTTCACCACTTCACTCGCTGCTCCGCTTGGAGGCTGTGTCTCAGCCGAAACCGAGCGTGCTATCGGCCGACGGATCGATTACCTCGCCGCAACTGTGAGGCATCGACACATTCGATGCGGCGCATGGTGTCGATGACTCGGTCATTGCAAACGGCCAGGCCTCGCGACTCGAACCAACCATAGACAGCCACCAGGTTCTCGAAAGCCACGAACCGAAGCAGGCTGAAGCATCTGTCGGACTGCGGCAGATCCGGGAAGTCGGCATGCGAGTAGGCCTGCCCCTTGTGGATGATGACGTTCGTTCCGCCTCGCGCAAAGGCAGATGGCGAGCGTCGCAGCTGAAGCATGCGTTCCTGCTCCTTCGTCGCGTCGCCGCCCGCGTAGGCTCGGGCCGTGGCCCGGATCTCCGCCTCGTTCATGATATGACCGGCGATCGATTGGATGCGGCCCGATTCGATGCAGTCGATCATCTCGCGCAGCACGACCGCCTGGAAAGCCGATGCCATCGGCTCGAATCTCGCATTGCAGATGGCCAGCAACTCGTCCAGTTCCTTCCACTCATCTGGACACAGCGCGCGATCGGCCGGATTCAGCAGCTCATGCCTAGCGAGGACCGAGGGTCGGATTCGGCCATACAAGAACAACTCGACCAGGTCCGCATTGGTGCGTCGTTGATTGGCATGCCACTCGCAGCGAGTCGCGTCGGGACGCGCGGTGCCGACGGTTGCACTGGAGTCCGGAACCTTCAGGGGAGTGGTGAGAGCTCCATCTGCAATCTCATGGTACTTCCGCATGCCCTGCAACAGCTCCACGCTGGGCGACAACTCGCCAGTGACAACAGGCTGGGGAGGGCGCGCGGGGATGTCGGTCGCTGTGCCATCTCCTGGCAGGACCGATACGAGTAACCAGACAAACAGCCCTCCCAACATGGCACTCACACAGAAGGCCACCCAACGCCGGTGCATGGTTGTAGATCTCCAAATAGGAGAAGTCGCGCCTACTCCAAGCAGTTGGTGCAGCGGTGAGAAAGCGTGAAGGAACAGATCTGCTGTCCTCCCGCGGCCTTACATACAACGATTGGGCTGGAATGGCTCATGCCGCAGTGAGCATCCGCCGGCCCAACATGGAACCAGACCGTCATGTTCGGAGTCGAGCACGGGGTCGCACCGCCATCGCCTAGATGTGTTCCGGCAGCGGCAACCAAGTCGAATCGAACGCTGGCATCACATCCCCCCTCTGCTGGCCAACAATACTCTTCACTTCCGTAATCACGGCCATGAAACACCTCCTGGGTTTCTTGATGGACGGCGGAACGCTACCCACTCGCAGGATCGCCTGCAAGTGGCAAGCGCCAGAGACGGTCGAACCCAGCGCGGTGCCAACTTCGCCCTGAACACCTGCCGATTCCTTTCCCTGGTAGCCCTCGGGCACTTCTGCCCCGCCGATGACCCTCTGCACCCTGGTCGACGTTCGTCCGTTCCTTCGCCGCCGAGCCCGTCCTCGACGGGCGCGTGCCGCGCTCGCTGTGCGGCAACGACCAGACCTTCATGACGATGGTGTCGCTGTCCCGCGCGGACCTGCCCGGCGGCGTGGTCGACCGACGGCTCTATCCCCTGCTCGCACGGCGGGATCGCAACGAGTCCGCCGACCTGCTGCCGGCCTCGTTCTGGGCCTGAACGCCGGATCCCGGCCTGCCCATGACTGGTGCGTGATCGGCGGTGATGCTGCCGATCGCGCACCCGCCGACCACCGTTCCGATGCGGGCACGGATGTTGCCCAGGGGCCCCGCAGCCACGACCCGCAACATCTAGGAGCCCAGAGCCATGATCCGTCTCTTGATCGCCACTTCCCTCATCACCCTGACCGCCTGCGAGAGCACCCGCTATCGCTACAGCGCCGATCGCGTCGATCCGGCGCTGCTGCAGTACGCGCCCGACGGCGAGCGTGACAAGATCGCCGAGGCGCGCCGCGCCCGCGACGAGGCCGCCGACGCCGTCGCCGCGGCGAAGCTGCGGGTCGAGCAGGCCGAGCGCGGCCTCGAGGTCGCCCGCCAGGGCAAGGCCGTCGCCGTCGCCGAGGAGAACAAGGCCGAGGCCGAGCATCGCGCCCGGCTCGCCGAGGCCGGCTACCGCGAGAACGGCAACGGTGAGAACGGCGAGCCGGAAGCCATCCGTCGCGCCGAGGACGAGGTCGACCTCGCCGAGGACCGCATCCGCTGGCACCAGGAACGGATCGCCGCCGCCAAGGCCGAGGTGGACGTCGCCAAGGCACGCCTCGACCTGCGCGAGGCCGAGGTGGCCCTGGCCGAGGCGCGCGCGCTGCGGATGACCGACCGCCCGGAGGCCGAGCGGCTCGACATGCTCGCCCTCGAGCGCGCCATCCGCGAACGGCAGACCGAGGTCGAGGTTGCCGAGGTGCGCCTGGACGCCTGCCAGCGCGAGGTCGACATCGCCGAACGGCGCGCCAGCGGCGAACGCATGACCGACGCCGAGCGGGCCGAGGCCAACGCCAAGGCCGATGCCGAGCGCCTCGAGCGCGAAAGGGAGCGCGAGAAGGCGCGCGAAGAGGAGCGCGAACGCGAGCGCCTGCTGCGCCGCCGCTGAGCCTCGGCACGGACGGGGCTTCGATCCGGAGCCGGCTTCGGGCATCTTCTGCCCGCCGATGACCCTCTGCACCCTGGTCGACGTCGTCCGTTCCTTCGCCGCCGAGCCCGTCCTCGACGGGCTCTCGCTGCGCGTCGACGAGGGTGACCGGATCGGCGTGGTCGGCGACAACGGCGCCGGCAAGACCACCATGGTGCGGATCCTGGCCGGCGCCGACGAGCCCGACCGCGGGCAGCGCAACCCGCGCGCCGACCTGCGGGTCGCCTACGGCGAGCAGATGCCGAAGATCGCGCCGGGCACCACCGTGCTCGACTACGTGCTGCGCGGCAACGGCGCCCACCACGAACTGGAGGCGCAGATCCGCGCGCTCGAACAGCGCCTCGCCGCCGTGCCCGACGATCCCATCGCCCTCGAGCGGTACGGCCATCTGCAGGCGGCGTTCGAAGCGGGCGGCGGCTACCAGCGCGCGGCGCAGGTCGAGAAGGTGCTCGACGGCCTCGGCTTCCCCGCCGCCGATCGCCAGAAGGACTGCGCCGTCCTGTCGGGCGGCGAGCGCTCGCGGGCCCAGCTCGCCGCGCTGATGACCACGCCGGCGGACCTGCTGATCCTCGACGAGCCCACCAACCACCTCGATCTCGACGGCATCGCCTTCGTCGAGGACTTCGTGCAGCGCTACCGCGGCGCCGTGGTCATCGTCAGCCACGACCGCAGCTTTCTCGACCGGGCGGTCACCTCGATCGTCGAGGTCGGCGACGGCGTGGCGAGGCGCTACAAGGGCAACTACGCCGCGTTCAAGAAGCAGAAGGAGCTGGAGCTGCTGACGCTGCAGCGGCAGTTCAAGTCGCAGCAGGAGTTCTTCGAGAAGGAGATGGACTACATCCGGCGCAACATGGCCGGGCAGAACAGCAGCCAGGCCAAGGGTCGGCTGAAGCGCCTGCAGCGCCTGCAACTGCTCGAGCGGCCCAGCGAGAGCCGCGCCGAGTTCCGCCTGCGCTTCCAGGGCGGCCGCGGCCAGCAGGGGCAGACCGTGCTGGAGGGCGAGGACCTCACCCTGCGCCTGCCCGACGGCCGCGAGCTGCTGCGCGACGCGACCGTCAAGATCCAGTTCGGCGAGACGGTGGCGCTGCTCGGGCGCAACGGCGCGGGCAAGACCACCCTGCTGAAGGCGCTGGCCGGCGTGACCCCGTTCGCCCAGGGCGGGATCAGGCGCGCCCACAACCTGCGGATCGGCTACTTCAGCCAGGACAAGGCCGACCTGCCGCGGCACGGCACGGTGCTGGACGCCCTGCGGGCGCTGGACCGCACCATCGACGAGAAGGAGCTGCGCGACCACCTGGCGCTGTTCCTGTTCTGCGGCGAGGACGTCGACAAGCCGGTCGCCGAGCTGTCCGGCGGCGAGAAGCAGCGGCTGTCGCTGGCGCTGATGCTGCGGGCGCAGTTCGACCTGCTGTGCCTGGACGAGCCCACCAACCACCTCGACGTGCAGGGCACCGAGACGCTGGAGCAGGCGCTGAAGGAGTTCCCCGGCACGGTGCTGCTCATCACCCACGACCGCACGCTGGTGCGCGAGGTGGCCGACCGGGTGCTGTGGATGGAGGACGGGGGCCTGCGCAGCTTCGAGCGCGGTCTCGACCACTGCCTGCAGACATTGGCCGCCGAGCGCAGCGCCGCCCGCGCCGAGGAGAGCGCCGTCCGCGAGCGCGAGCAGCAGAAGGCGGCGCAGGCGGCGGCGCCGGCGCCGAAGGCGATGCAGACCGGCAAGGTGCGCAACCCGTTGCTGTTCGAGCGGCTTGAGCAGCGCATCTTCGGGCTGGAGGAGGAACTGGAACGGCTGCGGGCGGCGATGCTGCAGCCGGAGAACTACGGCAGCGGCAGCCGGATGAAGGAGCTGCAGGGCGAGGAGACGCGGGTGAAGGCGGAGCTGGCCAGGGCCTACCAGGAGTGGGAGAACTGGAGCTGAGCGGCGGCGCGCCCTACTCGCGCAGCGCCGCGTGGGCCGCCGCCAGGCGCGCCACCGGGATGCGGAAGGGCGAGCACGAGACGTAGTCGAGCCCGATCCGGTGGCAGAAGGCGATGGTCTTGGGATCGCCGCCCTGCTCGCCGCAGATGCCGACCTCCAGGTCGGGGCGCCGCTGCCGGCCGCCGTGGACGGCCATCGCCATCAGCCGCCCGACGCCCTCCTGGTCGAGGGTGGCGAACGGATTCTCGGCCAGGATGCCGCGGCCCAGGTACTCGGTCAGGACCTCGGCCATCTTCTTGGTCAGCGTGGTCACCAGCACGCGATCGACGCGGGCGGTCACGACCCGGATGCGGCCGAGCAGGTCGTCGACCTGCCCCGCCACCGGCAGCACC
>CAZMGG010000065.1:0-3766 GCA_964565715.1 uncultured candidatus Brocadiaceae bacterium
GGCGCCTCGCCGGCGTCGCCGGCGGCGCCGGCCCGGATCGCCTTCTTGATCTCGTCGGTGATGTGCGGGATCACCTGCACGGTGTGGCCGAGGTAGTCGCCACGCCGCTCCTTCTGGATCACCGACTTGTAGATCTTGCCGGTGGTGTAGTTGGAGTCCTTGTTGATGCGGGCGTGGGTGAAGCGCTCGTAGTGACCGAGGTCGAGGTCCGCCTCGGTGCCGTCGTCGGTGACGTAGACCTCGCCGTGCTGGAACGGCGACATCGTGCCCGGGTCGACGTTGATGTAGGGGTCGAGCTTCTGCATCGACACCTTGAGGCCGTGGCGCTCCATCAGCCAGCCGATGGCCGCCGAGGTCAGGCCCTTGCCCAGGGAGGACACCACACCGCCGGTCACGAATACGTGCTTGGTCATTCTCGGGTTGCTCTCGGGTGCTGGCTCGCGGTGGACGGACGGGCGGACGGAAGGGACGTCATGACCGGCCTCGCAGTCGGCGCAGGAAGGCGTCGTAGTCGGGCCGGGTCTCGATGCCCCAAGGGTCGCCCGCGGCGTCGAGGACCATGATGCGGATGTCGTTCTCGAGGAAGCGGAGCTGCTCGAGGCTCTCGGCCTCGTCGAGGCCCGAGCTGGGCAGTCCGGGGACGCGCAGCAGGGTGTCGCGGCGGAAGCCGTAGACGCCGATGTGGCGCAGGATCGGGAACGGCCCCTGCTTCACGAACGGGATCGTGCTGCGGCTGAAGTAGAGGGCGTTGCCGAGCCGGCCGCGCACGACCTTGACGACGTTGGGATCGGTGCGGGCCGGGCCGTCGGCCAGCGGCGCCGCCAGCGTGTTGCACGCGACGTCGCCGGCGAGCAGTTGGTCGGCCATCGCGTCGAGGTCGCGGGGGTCCACCTCGGGCCAGTCGCCCTGGATGTCGATCAGCGCCGGCGCGTCGATGCTGCGGGCGGCCTCGGCGACCCGCTCGGAACCGGTGCGGCAGGCGGGGCTGGTGCGGATCACCGGCACGTCGGCCTGGGTGGCGGCCGCGGCCACCTGATCGTCGTCGGTGGCGACGTAGACGGCGCCGAGCGAGCGGGCCTTCTGCGCCTGCGCCACCGTGTGCAGGAAGAGCGGCCGGCCGCTCTCGGCGAGCAGGGCCTTGCCGGGGAGGCGCTGGCTGCCGACCCGGACCGGGATGACGGCAACCGCCCTCGTTGACCGCGAGACCGTCACTTGCGCGGATCCCGCGGGTCCTGGTCCTTGCCGCCCTGCCCCTTGCCGCCGTCGGGGCGGTTCCGGGCATCGTCCGCCTGCCGTTGCAGCGCACCCTGCTGCCGCTTGAGGTCATCGGCGCCGAGGCCGCGACCCGAGTGGTAGGCAGTGGTCTGGTTGTAGAGGGCGAGCACGTAGCCGCGGCACTGCTGGAAGGCCTGGAACGCCGGGTCGTCGGCGCTCCGCGGCAGCGGCCGCGACAGAACCCAGCGGCGGTCGCCGTGCTCGATCACCACCAGCTCACGGGCGCCCGGCGCGGCGGCGCCGGCGGCGCGTTCGAAGAAGTCCTGGTCGGTCAGCACGTCGACCAGGGCCTGCAGGGCCGCGTCCTCGAGCACCTTGGCAGTGGGGTCGCCGAGGTCGTCGCTGTAGACCTCGCTGCGCGAGCCCACCGACTCGTTCTGCAGGGTCAGCACCGGGCCGCCGCCGAGCTGGACGAGCTGCACGCGGGTGCGCTGGTGGCCGTCGACGGTCAGCACGCGCGGCTTGCTGGGGGCGGGGCCCGCGCACGCCGCCAGCAACAGGGCGGGCACGCAGATGAGGCTTGGAAGGGCCGCCAGGACTCGCCGCATGAACGCGGAGCGAGTCTAGCTTCGGAGCGGCGGCGGACAAGGGATTGAAAGAGCGGTGGCGGTGCCTAGGATTCGGCCCGTCGGGGTTCGCGGCGCGGGCGGCGTCGGGACCCGGCACGGTCAACCCGTCGGTGCACCGGCGGGACGTCAGTCGGTCACACAAGCAAGCGTCACAGACACATCAGGTGCCGTTGGCAGTCCGAGCCGGCCCCGGAGACTGCCGCCGTCGCCTGGATCCCTGGGAGGGACGATGAAGCAGAACGAGAAGATCCTGGTGTACGTGGTCACCGGGCTGCTGTTCTTGATCCTGGCGGTGGCGGTCCTGTTCGGCAAGGAAGGCGCGTCCGGCACTCCGGGCGCCGTGCCGGGCGCGCCCGGCGTGACCGAGCGCGGCACCGCCGGCACCAACCCTGGCACGAACGCCGCGAACCCCGGAGCGAACGGCGCCCTGAGCCTCGAGGACCTGGTCCACCAGGCCCGCGAACTGGCGCAGGCGAAGCCCGCGGGCGACGACGGCTCCGGCCCCGGCGCCATCGTTCCCAACACCAACCTCGCCACCAGCGTGCAGGTGGCGCCGCCGACGCCGGCCGAGGAGATCGGCATGCTGCTCGGGCGTTCGCAGCGGGACCGCGACTGGCGCCTCGTCACCGTCCGCAGCGGCGATACCCTGCGCGAACTGGTGCTGCGCTGGTGCGGCGGCATCGATGCCCACTGGGACGAGGTGCTGCGCCTCAACGAGGGCGGCACGGTCCTGCAGCCCGGCCAGACCGTCGTGCTGCCCTGGGTCGACGACGCCGAGGTGCTGGCGGCCTTCCGGGCCCGTCAGCCGCAGCGCGATCCGGCGCCGGAGGTCCCCCTCGATCCCGCCAGCGCCGCGAACGCCGCCAACGCCAGCGCCAACCTCGGCGGCGCGCCGGTGCCGGCGGTGGTGACTCCCGAGCCGGCCCCGACCCCGGTGCGGACCTACGTGGTCAAGCCCGGCGACATGCTCTGGAAGATCGCCGAGCGCGAGGTCGGCAAGGAGCGGGTGCCGGCGTTCCTGGCGCAGGTGAAGGAGCTGAATCCCGGCGTCGACCTGGACAGCCTGAAGGTCAAGCAGGTGCTGAAGCTGCCCGCCGGCCTTCCCAACTGAGCCATCGGTTGTTGGTGGGCCGCCGCAACCCCAGGGCGGCGGCCGCCTTGCCGTCCCGTGGCGGATTTCTAAACATAAACCGTTGGTCGATAACGGTTTATGGAGGATGCCCAGGGCCCGGCCAACAGGGGACGGTGCAGTCCTACTTGAGGCCGTAGCGGTCCAGCTTCTTGTAGAGATTGCTGCGCTGGATCCCGATCCGCTCGGCGGTCCGTTTGATGTTGCCGTCGTTCTGCAGGATCTTGCGGCGGATGAACTCGCGCTCGGTGGCGGCGCGGAACTCCTCGAGGCTGTCGTAGGCGAACCAGTCGACGCCGCCGGCCGACCCGCCGGTGGCCGGGCCGCCGGCAGGCGGGGACGGCGGCATCACCGCCAGCAGGTCCTCGGCGGCGATGGTGCGGCCCTCGGCGAGGATGGCGGTGCCCTCCATCAGGTTCTTGAGCTGGCGGACGTTGCCGGGCCAGGGCTGGTCGCGGAGCCAGTCCACCGCGCCCTTGCCGAGCTTGCGGGCCGGCAGGCCGTTGCGGCGGCAGGCCTCGGCCAGGAACCACTCCGCCAGCTCGGCGGTGTCGTCGGTGCGCTCGCGCAGGGCGGGCACGTGCACGCGCACCACGTGCAGGCGGTAGTAGAGGTCCTCGCGGAAGGCCTTGTCGCGCACCAGGGCTTCGAGGTCCTGGTTGGTGGCGGCAATGACGCGGACGTCGACGGCGATGGGGTTCTGGCCGCCGACCCGGGTGACGACGCGCTCCTGCAGGGCGCGCAGCAGCTTGGCCTGGGCCGGCAGGGCCATGTCGCCGACCTCGTCGAGGAA
>CAZMGG010000065.1:3776-30826 GCA_964565715.1 uncultured candidatus Brocadiaceae bacterium
CGTTTATCGATGTTGCAAAACTTGAAATGGATTATGGAACATCATTACTTGGTATGGCCGTCGGCGCGGCGGCTGCGGGCGTGGACCTGGCGGGCCACCAGTTCCTTGCCGGTGCCGTTCTCGCCGGTGACCAGGACCTGGGCGTCGGTGGGGGCGACCTTGTCGATGGTGGCGCGGAGCTGCTGCATCGGCTCGGACTGGCCGAGCAGGCGCAGGTCGCGGCTGAGGCTGTCGCGGAGCTTGGCGTTCTCGTGCTGCAGGGCCTGGTTGTGGCGCTGCAGGTCGGCGGCCTTCAGCGCGTTGCGCACCGAGACCAGCACGCGGTCGGTGTCGAAGGGCTTCTGCAGGAAGTCGTGGGCGCCCTTGCGCACGGCCAGCACGGCGGTGTCGAGGTCGCCGTGGCCGGAGATCATCACCACCGGCAGGTCCGGGTGATCCGGGCGGAGCCGGGTCAGGACCTCGAGGCCGTCGATGCCCGGCATCTTGATGTCCAGCAGCACGGCGGCGATGTCGCCCTGGGCCAGGGCGGCGAGGCCCTGCTGGCCGTCCTGGGCCTCCAGGGTGCGGAAGCCCTGGTAGGACAGCGCGAAGGCCAGTTCCTCGCGGACGGCGCGCTGGTCGTCGACGATCAGGATGCGGGGAGCGGGGACGCTGGCGGGGGTGGGGTCGGCCAAGGCGGCGGGGGTCCGGAGGGAAGGGGCGTCAGTATGGCGTGGCCCGCTCCGGGACGCCCGTCTGCTCGGTCCGCCGCCGGGAAACCGCCTTGCCACGGCGCTCGTGGGCGGCGGGTCCGGCAGGGGGCAGGCGGCGGGAACGAGCCCTCGCCGCAAGATGCGAAAGCGAGCCCAAGCCTGTGCCGGAGGCCGGGGTATGCTCTTCCGACTGTCCGGCCTCGCGGTCCGGAGCAACGGTCCGACTTGACGGGCGACCGTCGGAACTTAGCATTCCCCCGCCTCTTCCAGCCACGTGGCCGGAGGCGGAGTTCCGGCGAGGTCCCGTCCCAGACCGTTCTCTCCCGATCGCACCCGGACTGCGTCCCGTCGCCTTCCCAGACCCCTACCGCCCCTTTCCGATCGATTCCAAGGAGTCCAGTTTCATGGCCAGCACGTTCGCAAAGTCTCTGTTGGCGTTCGCTGTCGCCGTCGTCGTCGGCGGCGTCGGCCGGGCCCAGGACGAAGCCTTCGCCGAAGGCGTCAAGCACCTGCGCCTGGGCCAGAGCGCCGAGGCCCTCGCGAAGTTCCAGGAGGTGTTGGCCAAGGACCCGTCCAACGAGCAGGCGCTGCAGCTCTACCGTTCGGTGGAGCAGGACGTCTGGGTCATGCTGCTGAACGAGAAGGGCGAGATCCAGAAGATCGCCCAGTCGATCCTCGAGCGCGCCAAGCTCGAGAAGGTCGCCCGTTCGCGGGACGAGGCGGCGATCGGTGCCCTGGTCGACCAGGCCACCGCCGCCGATGGCACCTACGAGTCGCGCCGCGAGGCGGTGCTGAAGCTGTCGGCCGAGCACGGTGAGTTCGCCGTCCCGGCCCTGGTCGCGAAGCTGGCCAACGACGACGACGACAAGGCCCAGATCAACGCGATCTACGCGCTGAGCCAGATCGGCCACACCGCTGTCCTGCCGCTGTGCGAGGCCACCAAGAGCAGCAGTGCCACGGTGCGCCTCAACGCCGCCGCGGCCCTGAGCCACATCGGCGACGCCCGCGCGGTGCCGACCATGGCCCGCCTGGCTCAGACCGACGACCAGGAGAACGTGCGCGAGGTCGCCCGTCGCTTCCTGGCCAAGCACGACGCCAGCGGCGCCGCCGCCGACCTCTACCTGGCCCAGTCCCGCGGCTACCTGCGCGGCGGCGTCGGCCAGGGCGCCCAGTCCGACGTGGTCTGGTCCCTGAAGGACGACAAGCTGGTCGCCCAGGACGTGCCGGCCGCGACCTACAGCATCGAGCTGGCCAAGGCCGCCGCCCACGACGCCGTGGCGATCGACCCGCAGAGCCAGAACGCCCGCGCCGGGCTGGCCGCCGCCTACCTGGCCCACGCCAACGTCATCGAGACCTCGGCGGCGCAGAACCCGGACGGCGAACTGGCCGCCCTGGCGCCGATGGTCGGCGAGCTGAAGGTCACCGCGCTGGCTTCCGGCCCCGCCGTCCTGCGGCAGGCGCTCACCGAGGCCGTCCGCGACGGCATCGTGCCGGTGGCGGTGGGTGCGATCGACGCCCTGGCGGTGGCCGAGAGCCGCGACAGCCTGGCTGGTTCGCCCCTGGTGGCGGCCCTGGACAGCAGCGACAGCCGGATCAGCTACGCCGCGGCGATGGCCCTGGTGAAGGCCAGCGGCGGCAGCAACGTCCCGGCCGGCGACAAGGTCGTCAGCCTGCTGGCCTCGGCGGTCACCGAGGAGTCGATCCGGATGATCCAGGTGATCGACAACAGCAGCGAGACCCGGCGCGCCGCCAGCGAGGCCAACACGGCCCGCGGCGCCCGCATCTGGGTCGATGCCTCGGCCCGCGACGGCATGTCGTCGATCCTCAACAACCCCGAAGTGGACGTGGTGGTGATCAACGAGATCCTGCCCGACCGCGTGCCGGAGGACGTGATCGGCCTGCTCAAGCGCGACCCGCGCACCGCCGACGTCAAGGTGGTGGTGATGGCCAAGGACGTCGAGAAGGCCAAGGAGCGCTTCGGCGACTCGGTCACCGCGGTGATCGAGGGCCCGGTCACCGGTGACAGCCTGACCGCGGCGGTCAACTCCGCCCTGGAAGGCGTCGCGGTGGAGCCGCGCAACGCCCGCGCCGAGCAGGTGGCGGCCGGCGCCAGTGCCGCCCTGGAGGCGATGGCCAGCGCCAAGTCCGGCATCGGCGGCGCCCTGGGCAGCCTGGCGGCCCAGCTCGACCGCGCCGACGCGGTGGCCGTTCCGGCCGCCAAGGCGCTCGGCATGGCCGGCGGCGAGGCCGAGGTCGGCGCCCTGGTGGCGGCGCTCGGCGGCGGCGGCAGCCTGGAGCTGAAGTGCGCCGCGGCCGAGGCGATCGGCGCGATCCTGGCCCGCACCGGCGCGGTGCCGGCCGGCGCCATCGAGGGTCTCGGCGCGGTGCTGCACAGCGACGCGGACCTGAAGCTGCGCACCGCCTGCGCGGTGGCGATCGGCAAGGCCAGGATCAGCGATGCCGACAAGGCCAGGCTGCTCGATTCGCTGCGCAAGGTCGGCGGCAAGGCCGAGGGCTAGCCCTCGCCGCTGGCGACCGGCAGGTGACGCGGGGCCTCGAGGCCCCGCGTTGCTGTACCCGATCGCGTCCGCGTGCCGATTGGCTGTGGCGCGCAGCACCGCCGGTCGATAACCTTCCCGCCCGCCTTGCCCGCCTGAGTAGCTCAGGGGTAGAGCAACGCTTTCGTAAAGCGTAGGTCGTGGGTTCAAATCCCTCCTCAGGCTCCAGCACACGGCCCGGTCCCGCCACGGCGACCGGGCCGTTTCCTTTTGCGGTCCCGGCCTCCGCTGGCGATGCTCCGGGGCCGTGCCCCGCTCCGCTGCCCTGCGTTCCGGTGTCCTCCTCTGCGCCCTCGGCCTCGCCGCCTGCGGGGCCTTCGAGCCGCAGCCCAAGCCGTGGCTGCGCTACGCCCCGGCGGACACCACGGGCTGGAACGTGGATGGCGTCGGCACCCTGCGAGCCGAATGCGGTCCGGCCCTGCTGGCCATCGACCTGCACCCGAGCCAGGCCCGCCTGCTGGTGGCGGCGGTCAACTCCGCGCAGCGGCCGGTGCAGATCCGGGTCGGCGCCCAGGGCCATCGCCCGACCGACGCCGTCGGCGATGTGATCCGGCAGCCGGTCTCCGGGCCACCGAGCGACGACGTGCCGCGCATCGCGCCGTTCCTGGCTCATCAGGACATCGACGTCCGGCCGGGCTGGCGGGCGACGTTCGAGTTCGACAACCTCCTGGGCCGCGACCTGACGATCGGCCAGTACGCGGTCCTGGAGATCGAGGTGCGGGAGCCCGGCAAGCCCGTGGCGCGGCGGCTGCTGCCGCTGGTGGCGACCAACGTGCAGAGCCGCGGTCCGGGCCGCTGATCGCCGGTCCGGCGCCGATCCGACATACTCCGGCCCGGCCGCCGTAACGGCCGCCCCGAGGTCCCCATGCGCCCCACACTCGCCTTCGCCCCGTTCCTGTTCGTCGCCGCCTGCACCTTCCCCCAGCACCTCGCCGAGGGCGTGCAGGACTTCACGCTGGGCAGCAGCGGCCTCGCCGGCGTCGACTGCCAGGCCCACAACGGCGACATCACGGTGGTGGGGCTCGCCGACGCCAGCGAGTTGCGCGTGCGGGTGCGCTGCAGCGTGCGCGGCCACAGCGAGGAGGAGGCCCGCGCCAACCTGCAGCGCCTGTCGGTGCGCCGCGACACCGTCGATGGCTGGTTCACCCTGGCCGGGATCGCCCCCGACGACCTCGGCTGGAGCATGTCGCCGAGCTTCGACTTCACCATCGAGATGCCGGCGGGCCTGGCGGCGCGGCTGCGGAGCCACAACGGCGCGATCGACGTCCGCGACCACCGCGGTCAGGTGGCCGCCGAGACCCACAACGGCCGCATCGACCTGCGGGCGGTCTGCGCCGACGTGCGGCTCACCACCCACAACGGCGACGTTCAGGCCGAGATCGGCGGCGAGGGGCCGTTCGGTGGCCGCATCGAGTCGCACAACGGCGAGATCGTGCTCCGGCTCGCGCCCGGCCGTTCGGTGGCGGTCGATGCCGCCACCCACAATGGCGACGTCGAACTGGGCGGCGAGGGCTGGCGCGTGCAGTCCCACGACGACGAGGCCGTGCGGGCGGAACGGGGGCCGCAGCCCGGCCGGCTGGTGATCCGCTCCCACAACGGCGACGTGACCGTCCGCTAGTCCGCCCGCCGGCGCCGTTGCCGCCGCTGCCACGCCCGCCGGATGGCGTGATGCCGGGTGGCGATCCAGCGATACCAGCGGTAGCGCTGCAACCAGCGGTGCAACTGCCGTTTCTGCGGCACGTCGATCAGGGCGAGCCCCAGCACCAGGAACAGCACGCCCTGCAGCACCGGCAGGAACAGGCCGACCACGCCGAGCAGCAACAGCAGCACGCCGCCGACGTTGCGGAGGACGCGGATCCAGACCGGGCGTGGTGACGGCTTCGGCATTGCAGTGCGGTGGCAGTATGGTTGCGGCCGGCGCGGGTCGCCATTGCCGAATGAGTGCGTTCCTCCAGCAAGCAGCCGGCCAGGACGGCGGCTCCCTCGGGATCATGGCCGGGCTCGATCCGTGGCCCGTCGTCGCCATCTTCGTCGCGATCACCGGCGAACTGCTCGCCCTGGTCTTCGTGATGCGGGTGCTGACCCGCGGCGGGTCGCCGGCCAGCACGCTGCTGTGGATGGTCGTGATCCTGGCGGCGCCCTGGATCGGGCTCGCCCTCTACTACCTGCTGCCGCACCGCCTGCAGCTCCGTCGGCTGCGCCGCCGGCAGAACCGGCTGGCCTGGATCGAAGGCAGCCTGGAGCAGCTGAGTCCGCCGCGGCGGGACCAGGGCTCGCGGCCGATCGGTCGTGAGCGACTGATCCAGGCGATCGATCCCGACGGGCTGCACGAGGGCAATGGGCTGACCTGGCTGCCGAGTGGGCCCGACTTCGTGCGCGCCATGAACGAGGCGATCGCGGCGGCGCGGCACTTCGTGCATCTCGAGATGTACATCTTCCGTCCCGACGCCGCCGGCCAGGCCCTGCTGGCCGCGCTGACCGAGGCCGCGCGCCGCGGCGTCGAGGTCCGCCTGCTCTACGACAGCTTCGGCAGCTGGGGCCTGAAGGCGGCGCATCTGCAAACACTGCGCGAGGCCGGCGGTCGTGCCGAGGCCTGGCTGCCCATCCTCTGGAAGCGGCGTCCGTTCACCCTCAACCTGCGCAACCACCGCAAGCTGCTGGTGGTCGATGGTCGCTTGGCGATCCTGGGCGGTCGCAACGTCGGCGACGAGTACGCCAGGGATCGGATGCCCGCCGGGCGCGTCTGGCTCGACGCGATGGTGCAGGTGGAGGGCCCCGCCGTGACGCGCCTGCACCGCGTGTTCGTCGAGGACTGGGCCAATGCGGCGGTGGAGGATCTCGCCAACGAGCGCTACTTCCCGCCAGTGGCCGCGAGCGGAGAGGACGAGGTGGGGGTCCTGCTCAGCGGCCCCGACCTGGAGGTGAACGGCCTCTGGTGGGTGGGCTTCGACCTCATCGCGCGTGCCCGCGAGACCATCGACATCAGCTCCCCCTACCTGGTGCCGCCGCCGACCCTCCTGTTCGCCCTGAAGGTCGCCGCCGGCCGCGGCGTGCGGGTGCGGATCCAGACCAATGGCCCCAAGATCGAGAGCCTGGTGCTCTACCACGCCCAGCGCAGCTACTACCGCGAGTGGCTCGCGGCCGGCGTCGAGATCCACGAGACCCGCGACTACTACAACCACGCCAAGTACATGGTGGTCGACGGCCTGCATCTCCTGGTGGGCAGCGCCAACCTCGACATGCGATCGGCGCACTGGAACTTCGAACTCGGCATCCTGGCGATGGACACCCAGGTGGCGGCGACCGCCGTGGCCACCTACGACGAGCGGCAGCAGGGCTGCTGCGCGGTGACCGGCGAGGGCCTGCCCACCAACCTGTGGAAGCGCGGTTTCGACGGCCTGTGCCGCCTGTTGTCACCCCTTCTGTAGCCGTCGGTGGAACGACCGGAGCGGGCGGATTCACCGCCCCTTCCGGCGGGCACCCAGGACCAGCAGCAGCACGCACAGCACCTCGGCCAGCCCGGCGGTGCCGAAGGCGAGCGCGAAGCCGGTGCCCGCATCCGGCGCCAGATCGAGGATGGCGCCGCACGCCAGCGGCCCGAGCAGGAAGCCCAGCGAGCCGGCGCCGTTGAAGGCCGCGAGCGCCGTCGCCCGGGCGATCGCCGGGGCCCGCGCCACCGTCAGCAGCATGGTCGGCACGAACATCACCGCCGAACACAGCCCGAGCAGCGGCATCAGCGCCCACAGCCAGGGCAGGGGCAGCAGTCCGACCAGCGCCACCAGCAACCCGTAGCCGAGCGAGCCCCAGGCCATCAGCCGCACCGGCGGCAGCCGTTCCGCCAGGCGGCCGCACGGATACGACAGCAGGGCGAACGGGTACAGGAACGCCGCCAGCATGGCGCCGATCGTCGCCGGCGAGGCGCCGTGCGCGTCGCGCAGCAGCAGCGGGAAGCCGGTGGTGAAGAAGCCGACGGTGAAGCGGTCGGCCAGCGCGAACAGGAGCGGCAGCAGCATGCCCCGGTGGGCCAGAACGGCATTGATGATCGCCCGCAGGCCCGGCCGTGCGGCCTTGCCGGTGTCCCGCGGCAGCACCAGGAAGGCGATCACCGCCGCCGCCAGCAGGACCCCCGCGCCGGTGGGCAGCACCACCTCCGGCGCCACCCGGCCCAGCGCGCCGCCCACCGGCGCGCCGGTGGCGACGCCAAGCGTCAGGCCCGCGCCCAGCATGCCCATCACCCGACCCCGCCGTTCGCCGGCGGCGTCGGCGCACAACGACAGCACCAGGGACAGCGCCGCGATGTGGGCCACGCCCTCGGCCGCGCGCACCGCCAGCAGCTCGGCGAACGAGCCGGCATGGGCCAGCCGGTCCAGCAGCACCGCGTCCGCCAGCAGTGCTGCCACCACCAGCACCCGCCGGCGGCCGATGCGATCCCCCAGCAGGCCGATCAGGGGCGCCGTCACCAGCGCGCCCAGCATGTTGGCGGCCATGAACCACGCCGTCTGGCCGGCACTGACGCCGTAGCGCTCCCGCACCAGCTCCGAGAGCACCGGCACCGGCATCGACAGCGGCAGCATCAGCAGGAACGTGAGCGCGCCGAGCAGGAAGGTGCGACCGCCGGTCATCGAGGCCGCACAGCATGTCCGCCGGCCCGCCCGGCTCCTAGAGTGACCGCCGCGCCATGGCCGATTCCCCCCGCCGCCTCCACCCGACCCGGGCGCTGCCCTTCGCCCTGGGCCAGCCCTGGAACGCCGCGCCCGAGCCCGGGCTGCGCCCCACCCGCGTCCACGCCACCTTTTCCGCCGGCGCCCTGCACGTGCGGGCCGACCTCGACGACGACGACGTGTTCACGCTGGCCACCGCCCACAACCAGCGCACCTGGGAGCTCGGCGACGCCTTCGAGATCTTCGTCCGCCGCGACGACGAGGAGGCCTACATCGAGGTGCACGTGACCCCGGCCAACTGGCGCCTGCACCTGCGCTTCGCCGACTTCGGCCAGCACCGCCGCATCGCCGGCATCGACGAGGTGGCCGTCGATCCGGCTGGGATCGTCACCACCGCCGAACGCACACCGGCGGGCTGGCGCGCCACCGCCGTGGTGCCGGTCGCAGCCGGGCCCGGTGACCTGCTGCGCGTCTCCTTCTGCCGTTACGACGCCAGCCGCGGCCAGCCGCCGATCCTGTCCAGCTCGTCGCCGCATCCGGTGCTCGCCTTCCATCGGCCGCACGAGTGGACGCTGTGTCGCATCACCGAATGAGCGGCGGAAACGCGCGCCGCCGCCTTGTGGCAGCCCCGCGGCGGCGGTCCGATGACCCCGCATGTCCGACGACTTCTACTGCGACGAGGTCATGAGCGGCCGCACCCCGGTGGTGAAGGTCGCCGAGACCGAACGGATCCTCGCCTACCACCACACCCGCCCGTTCTGGCCGGTGCACATCGTGGTGATCCCGAAGCAGCACGTGCCGTCATTGACCGACCTCGGTGGGGCGCCCCTCGATCTGCTGCACGAGCTGCTGGCGGTGGTCCGCCAGGTGGCGGCCGACGTCGAGAAGGCCCATGGCGCGGCCCGCGTGCTCACCAACCTGGGCCGCTACCAGGACAGCAAGCACCTGCACTTCCACGTCAACTCCGGCGAGCCGCGGCGATGAAGGCCCGGTTCGACCTCGCGGCGGCCCGCACCGCGGCGCAGCGGTTCCAGATCGCCGGCGAGCTGGCCGACGTGGCACCCCTGCAGCGCGGCCACATCCACGACACGTTCGTGTCGACGTGGCGGCAGGACGGCCGGGCGCGGCGGTTCCTGCACCAGCGGATGAACGACCGGGTCTTCCAGGACATCCCGGCGGTGATGCACAACATCGACCTGGTCAGCCGGCACCTGCGCGACAAGATGCGGGGTCTGGCCGGCGCCGGCGCGCCGTTCACCGGGCTGGAGCTGGTGGCCACCCGCGAGGGGAAGTCGTATCTGCTGGCCGACGACGGGCCCTGGCGCACCTACCGCTACGTCGAGGAGTGCGCGACGTTCGATCGCTGCGACTCGCCGGAACGCGCCTATGAGGCGGCCCGGGCGTTCGGCTGGTTCCAGGCCCAGCTCAGCGATCTGGACGCGAGCCAGCTCCGCGAGACCCTGCCGCGCTTCTTCAGCTCGCCGCATCGGTTGCGGCAGTTCGACGACGCGCTGGCGGAGGATCCGGTCGGGCGCGCGGCTGGCTGCCTGCCGGAGATCCGCTTCGTCGCGGCGCGGCGCGACCAGGTGCCGCGGATCGACGATCTGCTGCGGTCCGGCCGGCTGCCGCTGCGGCCGGTGCACGGCGACACCAAGCTCAACAACGTGCTGTTCGACGAGAAGACCGGCAAGGCGCGTTGCATCGTCGATCTGGACACCTGCATGCCGGGGTGGTCGTTGTACGACTTCGGCGACCTGGTGCGGTTCACCGCGGCGACCTCGGCGGAGGACGAGCGCGATCTGCCCAAGGTCGGCACGGATCTGGGGTTGTACCGGGCGCTGGTGGAGGGGTACCTGGCCGGGACCGGTGGCTTCCTGACCGCCGACGAGGTGGCGCTGATGCCGTTCGCGGCGCGGCTGGTGACGATGACGATCGGGCTGCGCTTCCTCGCCGACCATCTGGCGGGGGACGTCTACTTCAAGGTGCACCACGAGGGGCACAATCTGGACCGCGCGCGGGTGCAGTTCCGGATGGTGGAACGGATGGAGGAGCAGGCCGAGGCGATGGCGGTATCCTAGCGAGCCAAGCGCTCCATGGTCCCGAGTCCTGAGTTCCCGACAGCCAGGCGTCCACGGAAGAGGCCGCTGATCGCGATCGCAGCAGTTGTGATCAGCGGCGCGGCGCTCTTGTCATGGATGCTGGCGGCCCCAGCCGTGAAGCCCGATGCTGCTGGTCATTTCGCTGTGGTCAGGGAACCGCCGGGCACTGGTCGGCCTGGCGACGAGCCCGATGCCCAAGACGGCACGCGCATTGCCATCCGGCGGGGCTTCCGCTTCCTGGACGATCAGGGGCGGGTGCTTGTGGGAGTCAGCGTCTTTCGGGGGGGGCAACACCCGAACCGTCGCCCGACCTTCCTTCTTGGGCAGGTCGGACCAGGATGGGGTGTTCGAGCCAGTGCTCCTGCATGAGCGCTATGTGGCGTCATCGCCCGGGCATGAACTGCTTGGCGTCGAGGCGCGGATCGAGGGAATCGAGGATGTGGTCCTGCGGCAGGGCCGTAGCCTGCAGATCGCGTGCATCAGCGATTCCGGGGAGCCCGTGACGGACTGTCTGCTTCTCGTGGCCCTGGACAAACTCATGGCAAGGCCGGCCGCAGGACATGCTGTCGGGCTGCGCAATGTCCACCGAGGGGATGGGTTCTGGCTGGTGCGGAGCGACGCGGCCGGGAGGGCACTGGTAGAAGGATTGCCGATGAGGCCGGTATGGCTGAAGGCGTTTCATGCTGCCTGGTCGCCGTTGGACGCAGTGGCCGCCTACGGGCGCCCGATTGGACCCGGCGAGGGCCTGGTGACCATCGTGTTTGGCGATGTCCAGGGTGTCGTGGCCATACGGCCGGATGAGGGTCGCATCCAGGACAGCTGCTTCACCGTGCGGGAAGGGATGGGTCGCAACATCGAGGCGGCGTCGCTTTCGGGAGTGCGGGACCAGTTGTCGATGCTGAAGGCTCGATTCCCCAATGCGGCGGCCTACGTCAAGCCGCGCGACCGGCACCCTGGCGCCAACCTGGTCGGCATCTGGGCGCTGGGAGAGGACGGCACTCTCTGGCACGGAGAGAGGGGCTTGCAACCGGTCCGGTCGATCGTCGAGCCAATGGTCCTCGAGGAATACAGCGGCCCAAAGGGCCTGGTCCGAGTCGAGGTGATGGGTGGGGGGAGACTTCTGGAGGGCCTGCCCCTGACGTTGAGCAGAGTGGACGATCGAAGCACATGGCGGTGTCGCAACGGGTCGCTGACGTGTCTGCCGGTGGGCCAGTATGTGCTCGACACTGCTGATCCCGGGTTGGCGATCGAGGAGGCCGTTACCGGCCAGCAGGTCATGATCGATGGAGGGACGGCGACGGAGCCCCAGGTTGTTCGAGTGGAGTTGGCGGTCGGGTTCGGACGGCTGCGACTTGGCGTGGTGACGGAGACCGGCGACGCGGACGTCAACGTGTTCGCTGGCGTCTCCATTCCAGGGCTTGGATCGATGGCGGTCGGCAATCGGTCGGTCGGCGACACGGTCTGGGACACCTGGCTGCCCGCAGGCAAGCATCTCCTGAAGGTGAGCTGCGCTGCGGATAGCGAGTATCAGGTCTGCGAGAAGCCGATCGAGGTCACGGCGGGCGGCGAGACGCACGAACGCGTGGTACTTCGCCGCGCCGCACGATAGCGGGGCGGAGGCCCGCCGCTACACCGCCCGCCACACGCCGTCCCGCTCCGCCGCCCGGCCCTCCTCCTGCAGCTTCTGCAGGCCGGCCAGCAGCGACCGGGCGGCGATGCCGTGCATCCGCGCGTCGGTGTCCCAGTAGACCCGCGGCACCAGCTCCGGCACGGTGCCGCCCTGCCTGCCGAGCTGCTCCACCAGCGCCGCCTCGCGCTGCGAACGGTGGCGCAGATACTGCCGCACCAGCTTGTGGCCCTCGCGCATGGCCGGACCGTGGGCCGGATACAGCATGCCCATCGGTTCCTGCAGCAGCCGCTCCAGGCTCCGCAGGTACGTCCCCAGATGCCCCTCCGGCGGGTCGATGACGATGGTCGACATCGTCGACAGCATGTCGCCGACGATGCAGGCGTCGTGCCGCGTCTCGCGGAAGCACAGGTGCCCGCGGTCGTGGCCCGGCGTGTGGATCGCCACCAGCTCCCAGCCCTGCCGGCCGTCCGGCGCGCGGCCGAGCGCGATGCGGTCGCCCTCGTGCAGGGGCGCGCCGGGCCGGAACCCGCCGGGCGTGCGCTCCAGGGTCAGCGGATGGCCGCGCACCGGCAGGTCCAGGGCGCGGCTCAACGCCGCCACGCCGCCGACATGGTCTGGATGGTGGTGGGTGAGCAGGATGCCCTGCACCCGGGCGCCGTGCTGCTGCCGCAGCTCCGCCAGCAGGGCCAGCAGCCGTTCCTGCTCGTCGGCGTGCGGGCTGCCCGGATCGATCACCCACAGCTCATCCTGACCGACCACGTAGCAGTTGGTGGTGGTGGCGGGCGGCAGGGTCGGCGAACGGAGCGGCGCCAGCACCACGCCCGGCGTGAAGCGGACCTGGTGCAGGCGGCCGTTCTGGTAGTCCGTGGCCAGGGCGGTCGCGGCCTGCAGGAAGGCGGCGAGATCGCCGCCGGCGTTCTGCGCCAGCAGTTCGAGCAGGATCACCACCGGCGGCACCAGCAGCAGTTCGCCCTTGCGCCAGGCCTGCAGCGCGTCCTCGGGCCGCCAGTAGCGGCCGGCGGTCAGCTCGCCGGGCCAGACGTCGGGCCGCGTGCCCAGCGTGCCGCCGCGGCAGCGCTCCTCTTCGACCAGGAAGAACGCGGTGTCGTAGCGGACCGGCGCGAACGGCGGCGTGGTGATGCTGCAGATGGCCTGCAGCGGCTGCGGCGTGCGGGCCTCGGCGCAGAGGCTGCGCCAGGCCTGCAGCCCTGTCTCGCCGGCGTCCTTGGCGACCATCTTCTCGCGGACCTTGCGCAGCTCCTGCGGGCTGCCAGCCATGCCGCGCAGGTTGTGGCGCAGGAGCCCGGTCTCCTCGAACAGCTCGCGCAGCGCGCAGGCCTGCAGGTCCTCGCCGTCGGCCAGCACGCCGCCGGGCAGCGCGTGGTAGCCGCCGAAGAACTTCAGCTCGGCGGCGCGCTCGACGAGGAAGACCTCGCGCCCGGGCCCGGCGCCGCGGGTGAGCAGGAGCGCCGCGGCGATGCGAGGCCTGGTCATCGCAGGTTGGCCAGGGTCAGCAGGGCCGCGGCGGTGCCGTAGCTGCGGCCCAGCTCGTGGCTGTCGAGGAAGCTGCCGTCCATCTCCGGGATCCGCTGCAGCAGGGCGAGGAAGCGCTGCCGGTGGGCCGGCCGCTCGTCCTCGGGCAGCAGGGCCAGGATCTCGCTGGAATGGAACACCGAGTGGAAGAAGAAGAAGCCACCCAGCTCGCCGTCGCTGTGGAAGTCGTTGCGGCGCACCTGTTCGAGGCGGTCGCTGTGTTCCCAGAAGTTGGCCAGGGCCGCCCGCACCTTGTCGAGGTCGCTGCGGCCGAGCGCCAGCAGGGTGCCCTCGCACACCGGGCCGCGGCCGCTGCTGTCCTTCAGGTTGACCGGCCGGCCGCCGGCGGCGCCGCCGTAGACGTAGGCGCCCTCCTGGGTGCGGGCCGAGAGCAGGGCGGCGACGCCCTTGTCGGTGACCTCGCCGGGCACCGTGGCGCCGCTGCTCTTCGCCGCCACCAGGCCCCAGAGCATGGCGCCGGTGCAGAAGGCGTTCTCGTACTCGTGGGCCCAGAAGCCCGAGGGCCGCTGCCGGCCCGCCGCTTCCTGCACCAGCGCGTTCATCCGGTCGACCAGGGCCGCGCGGGCCGGCGGATCGCTGCGCTGGGCCTTCCGCGCCAGGTAGAGCAGGCGGTAGCTGTCCGAGTAGACGTCCTCGTTGGCGCCGCGGTTGAGGCGCTTCGGGTCGAACAGGAACGCCTCGCCCTTGCGCAGGGCGGCGTCGACGCGGTCGGGCGCGACGGCGCGGTGTTCGAGCAGCGCCGTGCAGCAGAGCGCGGTGATGGCGATCCAGACGTTGGGCGTGATCTCCGAGCTCGGCCAGTAGGCGTAGCGCGCATCGGTGAAGCCGCCGTCGTCGCGCTGCTGCCCGAGCAGGTAGTGCAGGGCCTGCGCCGCGAGCGGCGCCGCTTCGAGCCGGTCGCCCTGCCAGGTGGTGTCCTTGGGCAGGCCGCGATACGCGGCCTCGGGCAGCCAGCGCATGCTCTCGAAGCCGGTGAACGCGGCGCCGAACGGCCGGTCGTCGGGCCCGAGCAGGGCGTTGGCGCCGGCCCGCCGGCCGAACATGGTGTCGGGGAACTTCTGCGCCACCAGTTGGAAACGCCGCATGGCGCCGGCCTCGTCGCCGAGCTGCAGCGCGTTCAGCGCGAACAGGTAGCCGGCCTCGGCGGCGCGGGGCGCCGGCGTGCGGGAGGCCTGCTCCAGCAGGGGCTGGGCCTCCAGCAGCCTGCCCTGCAGGGTCAGCAGGAGGCCCTGCTCGCAGCGGATGTCGCCCAGCGTCGCGTCGGGCCGCGGGCGCCGCCGTGGCTGCCCGCCGGCTGCGGCTTCGGGCGTGGCGGCGGCGACCGCCTTCTGCAGGCTGTCGGTGGCCTGGTCGGGCAGCCGCAGGATGCGCTGCAGTTCAGCGAGCTGGAGCCAGTGGCTGGCATCGGCGGCGGTCTCGGCGGCGAGCGCCGCCATCGCCTCGCGGAAGCGGCCGGCGGCGCGCAGTTCCTGCGGGTCGGTGGCGCCGGCGGCGGGCCGCGGGATCTGCTGCTGGTCGAGCACGCGGCCCATCAGGTCGAGCAGCCAGTTGGCGTTGAAGGTGCGGATGCGCTCGACGTGGTGGACGACCTTGCCGTCGCCGTCGAGGAAGACGATGGCGGGCTCGACGAACTGCAGCGGCCGCAGCCCGTAGCGCTCGCACAGCGGCTCGTCCATGACGCAGCGGAGCGGCACGAAGCAGGCGTTGGTGAGCGCGACGACGTCGGGGTCGGTGAACAGGACCTGGCGGGCGTAGCCGTCCAGCACCGGCGAGCGGTACATCTGGCGGCCGTTGAGGTTCTTCTCCAGGATGCGGTGGACGTACCAGAGGACCAGCTTGCGCCCGGCCTTGGCGCGCGCGCAGGCCTGATCCACCAGGGCCAGCCGGTCGCCGACCACCGCCTCGACGCGGTTCGGCGCGCGCTCGAAGAACTCGGCGCCATCGCTGGTCCAGGCGATGTCCTCGCCGAGCCGCAACGCCTGCAACGGGTGCTGTGCCGGAACGGCCTCGGTGGCGGGATCCTGGGCGGCGAGCAGGGTCGGGAGCAGGAACGGAGCGGCCAGGAGGCGGTGGTGCATGGCGGTCGGCGCAGCGTAGGCCGCCGGCCGGTTCGCGCCTACTGTCCGCGGCGGTCGAGGGCGGCAGAATCGGTGGTCAGGAATCGCGGGTGAGCGGGTGGAGCGGTGAGGCAGGGGAGTCGTCACCTGTCGGGGCCGGGCCTATCATGCGGCGCCTGATGTCGAGGCTCGACTCCACCAACTGGTCGTTGGTCATGGGTGCGGCGAACGCCGTTCCGTCCGACCGCGACCGGTTCGCGCAGCGTTACGAGCCGGTGATCCGCGCCTTCCTCGCCGCAAGATGGCGGCTGTCCGGACACCACGAGCGCATCGACGATGCGACCCAGGAGGTCTTCCTCCGCTGCTTCCAGGACCAGGGTGCCCTGCACCGCGTCGATCGCCAGCACGCGAGCCGGTTCCGTGCATACCTGCGGGGTGTCGTCAACAACGTCGCGTCGGAGATGGAGCGGCGCCGCCGTCGTGGCCCGCGGGAGTGCTCGGCCATCGACGACATCGAGAAGGATCAGGCGACGCTGTCGCGGGCGTTCGATCGCGCGTGGGCGGAGATGGTCACTGCCGAGGCCTGGGAGCTCGTCGCCCGTCGCCTGCTCGACAAGCGCACCGGCGAACAACGACTGCACGTGCTGCAGTTGCGCTACATCGACGGTCTCGCGCCGCGCGAGATCGGCAGTCGCCTCGGACTGGATCCGGCGGACGTGTATCGCATCATCGCGACCGGGCGATACCAGTTCCGGATCGCGTTGCTGACCATCATGTCGGGCTACTACCCCGACGCCGAGCCGAGAGTGCTCGAGGACAAGTGCCGGGAGCTGGTCGAGCTGCTGTAGCCGGATCCGTGCCATGGACGACTACCTGAGCAAGGGCCTCAGTTCGGTGCTGCGCCGGCTGGGGCAGCAACGCCGAGCCGGCGACGATGTGCCGCCCCGGGATGCACCCGACGAGCCGGCCGAAGATCTGCCCCAGGAGCTTGGCGGGCATCCGGTCTTCGAGCTCATCGGGCGCGGCGGCATGGGGCTCGTCTACCGTGGCGGCGACCCCGAGCTCGGACGCACGCTCGCGATCAAGGTGCTCGCGAAGCGGCACGCCGGCGATCCCGAGCTGGTCCAGCGCTTCCGGCGCGAGGCCAGCATCTGCAGCAGGCTGCAGCATCCGGGGGTGGTGCCGGTGTATGGGCGGGGGGAACTCGCCGACGGCCGTCCCTACTTCACGATGAAGGTGGTCGACGGCGAGACGCTCGCCGAGCTCCTGCGCCGTGATGGCCGTGACCCGGCGGTGCGTGAGCGTCACCTCGGCATCTTCGCGAAGATCTGCCAGACGCTCGCCTATGTGCACGCCAGCCACGTCGTGCACGGCGACCTGAAGCCGGGCAACGTCATGGTCGGGGCGTTCGGCGAGATCCAGGTGATGGACTGGGGTTTCGCCCGCGAGATCGAGGGGGAGCCGGTCCGCCGTTCGGGCCACATCCTCGGCACGCCGGCCTACATGGCGCCGGAGCAGGCGCGCGGCGACGCCGAGAAGATCGGCCCGCGCACGGATGTGTTCGGGCTCGGCGCGATTCTCTGCGAGGTGCTGACCGGCGAGCCGCCGTACATCGGCGAGGACCGCGATGCGGTCTACCTCGCCGCCTCGCGCGGCTGGAACCAGTCCGCATTCGAGCGCCTCGAGGCCTGCGGGGCCGACCCGGCGCTGGTCGCGCTGGCGCGTCGCTGCCTCGCGGCCGATCCGGACGCGCGCCCAGCCGACGCCAACTTCGTCGAGGCCGAGGTCACCGGCCACCTCGAGTCGGTGGCGCTGAGAGCCCACGAGGCCGGACAGGCGGCGTTGGCGGCGAGCGTTCGCGCCGAGCAGGAACGTCGTTCGCGACGGGTCGTGACGGCGCTGGGCGCCGCCCTGCTGGCGGCGGTGGCCTCGGTCGCCGCGCTGCTGCTGTGGCAGCAGCGGGAGCGGACCCGGCACGAGGCGGATACACGGGGGGCCGTCGAGGCGGCTCTCGATCGCGCCCTGCGGCTGCATGGGCGCGCTGCCCAGCAGCCACCCGAACAGGTGCTCTACTGGGACGAGGCGCTCGCTGCGGCGATGCAGGCCAGCGACTTCGCGACCGCGGCCGGTGCGACCGCGGCCGACGTCGAGCGCGTCGCCAGGATCGTCGCCGATGTCCGGCGTGATCGCGACGCCGCGCTGGCCATGCGCGAGTTGCGCAACTGGCTCGAGGAGATCCGGCCGCACATGGGCGACGACCGTGGCTGCGAGGGCATCGAGGCGGACTACGCGGCGGTGTTCGCACGGCATGGCTTCGACCTGCGCGGACAGGCCCCGGTCGACGTTGCGCGGCAGATGGCGGCGAGCCCGCTGCTGCCATCGCTGGTCCGTGCCCTCGAAGACTGGGCCTTCGCGCACCACCGGGAGCATCCGGAGCAGGGCGGGGAATGGCAGCGGCTGCTGACGATCGCGGCACTCGCCGATCCCGACGGTTGGCGCGATCGGGTGCGACTCGCCTTCACGCACGGTGACGCCGACCAGCTCGTCGCGCTCGCCCGCGAGCTCGACCTGCGCACGAGCCCGGCACAGACGATCAACCTGCTGGGCCGCATGCTGGTCGGCCACGGGCGCAACGACGAGGCCGTCCGGCTGCTCCGTGACGCGCTGACGTGGCACCCGCAGGACTTCTGGATCCTGCACGATCTCGCCCGCGCCCTGGACGACGTCGTGCCGCCGCCGCGCCCCGAGATCCTGGGCCTGCGGCTGGCGGGAACCTCGGTGCGGCCGGGCAGCGCGCATGCGTGGACCGACTACGCCTACGCGCTGAAGACCTCCGGCCAGCCCCAGCGCGCGCTCGATGCCCTCGAGCGCGCCACGACCCTCGATCCCGACTACGCCCGGGCCTGGCGCTTCCGTGCATGGATCCAGCGGGATCTCGGCGACTTCGAGGCTGCCCGGGCGGCGGCCGCGCGGGCCATCGGGTGCGCCGAGCACTTCCAGGCCAGGAGCCTGCTGGCCGACGCGCTGCGCGGTCTGGGCCGCCACACCGAGGCGCTCGAACAGGCCCGCCTCGCGGTCGCGGCCAGGCCGGACGAGTTCCAGACGCAGTTCTCGCTCGGACAGAGTCTGGCGGAACTCGAGGTGTGGCCGGAGGCGGAGGCGGCCCTGCGGCGCGCCAGCGAACTGGCGCCCGAGAGCGCCGCTCCGCACCGCGCGCTGACCTACGTCCTGACGCGCACGGACCGGCACGAGGCGGCTGCGGCTGCGGCGCGGGTTGCCTATGACATGCTCGCCGAGGCGGGCCAGCACGACCAGCTGCCGGCAGCGGACTACCACCGCAACGCGACGGCCCGGCGGGCGGCGGTGGCGGCTCGCATGAAGAACGGTGATCCGATGGCATGGGCCGACCCGCAGGAACTGGCCTGGTGTGCCGAGGTGGCCTGGATGCGCGGCGAGTTCGGCAAGGCATTCGCCTGGTTCCGAGCGATCCACGCGATCGACCCAGGCAACCTCGCCGGCCATCGCTACTGCGCCATCGTCACTGCGGCCCGGATCGCGACCGACCAGGGGCAGGACGCGACGGTGGCGGATCGGGAGGCCGCTTCACGTTGCGCCATGGCCTGGATGGCGGAAGAACTCGCCGCCGCCCGGAGGCTCGCGCGGATCGGCCAGCGCGACCCCGCCCAGCTCTCCGAGTGGGTGACGCGCCTGCTGGAGAACCCGCTGATGAAGACCCTCTGGGACCGCGACGGCGAGTCGCGACAGTTGCGGCGCGACGTGGAGGACTTCCTGGGCGAGATGCGGAAGAAGTAGGGCGCTTTTTTTTTCGAGAAACGGCCCCTCGGTCAGTTGGGGGAAGACTCTTTCCACGCACGGGAGCACAGACGATGCGATTCCTCTCCACGGTATTCCTCCTCCTGGCCGCCACCGCGAGCGCCCAAGGCTGGGCCCTGCATCCCGCGGTCGGCCCCGCGGCGCGCCAGGCTCCGGGCATGGCCTACGATGTCGGACGCGCCCAGACGGTCCTCTACGGTGGGGTCCTCAGCAGCACGGTGGCCTTCGCCGACACCTGGTTGTTCGATGGCGCCACCTGGATGCAGGCGACGCCGGTGACCACCCCGCCGCCGCTCGCGTTCCCCGCGATGTGCTACGAGTTGACCCGCGGCGTCACGGTGATGTTCGGCGGAGCCCTGGGCAGCCTGTCGAACCCCATCGCCGAGACCTGGGAGTGGAACGGCACCAACTGGACCCAGCGGTTGCCGACGCTGGCGCCGTCGGGGCGCTACGGTGCCGCCCTGGCCCATGACCCGGTGCGCGGCGTCACGGTGCTGTTCGGCGGCCAGGACGTCTCGGGTGCCCAGGCGGACACCTGGGAGTGGAACGGCGCGAGCTGGTCGCAGGTCGTCACGCCGACGACTCCGCCGGTGCGCCAGAACCATCGCATGGTGTACGACCCCGGCCGCGGTACCGTCGTGATGTTCGGCGGCCAGGTGGGCTTCACGCTGCTCGGTGACACCTGGGAATTCGACGGCACCGACTGGAGGACCATCCAGAGCGACCGGTCGCCGGCGGCCCGCCCCGGGATGGGCATGGCCTACGACCCCGGCCGCGGTGCGATCGTCCTGTTCGCCGGCCGCACGCCGCAGCCGACCAACGACACCTGGGAGCTGCGCCTGGGCCAGTGGCACGAGTTCCGCCTGCTGACGCCGCCCGCCAACCGCACCAACATCGGCATGTGCTTCGATCTCCAGCGGGGGCGGATGGTGGTCTTCGGCGGCAGCGGGGGCCACGTGGACACGTGGGAGTTCGGTGGCGTGGCGCCTTCGTTCGCGAGCTACGGCGTCGGTTGTCCGGGCAGCGCGGGCACCCCGACCCTCACGCCGACGGTCCTGCCGGGCCTCGGAACGACGTTCGGTCTGCAGCTCTCGAACGTGCCGGCGTCCGGCTTCACGATGCTGGCGGCCAGTCTCGGGGCAGACCACAGCGCCGTGCCCGGCACCGCCTGTACGCTGCTCCTCGCGCAGCCGATCGTGGCGTACGGCGCGTTCGCGCAGGGCAACGTCGCCAGCTACGCGGTGTCGATCCCGAACAGCCCCGTGTTCGCGGGCCTGGCGGTCCATTACCAGGGCGTCGCCCTCGACGCCGTGAATGCGCTCGGCATCACCGGCAGCAATGCCGGGCGCGCGGTGGTGAACTGACCCGGCAGCGCCGCGCTAGCGCAGGAACGCCTCGGCGCCGTTGCTGGTGAGCGCGCCGAGCGCGTTGGCGCCGGGGCTGAACACCAGCCACTGCATCGGCACCTGCAGGCCGGTCAGCGCCGGATTGGCCGGCAGCGGCACCGTGTAGCCCGCCGCGCCGATGGCGTCGGTGAACGTCAGCCCCGACCCCAGGACGTCGGTGTACTGCTGGCACCCCGGCATGCCGAGCCAGCCGAGATCCTGCGGGATCGGCCCGTAGGCGCCCATCGTCCGGGAGCTGCCCAGCAGCAGGAACGCGCCGCTGTTCGGCGTGCCGGCACTCAGGTTGACGGTCCAGGCGGTGCCCAGCGCCGGCATCTGGCCGAACGCGAAGCTCGGCAGCACCGAGGCCATGCCGCCTGGGCAGCCCATGCCGAACTGCAGCATGGTCGGCGCCGGCGCGTCCGCCGCGACCAGGTCGCTGATCGGCAGCGTGCTGGTGAACACGGGCTGGGTCAGGTTGCCGAGGCCGAACACGCCGAAGTTGCCCAGCCCGTCGTCGACCAGGAGCCACGGCCGCGACGCGCTGTCGACGGCGATCGCCTGGATGCGGCCGAGCCCCGTGCTGACCAGCAGCGTCGTGCCACCGCTCACCGGGTCGATCACGTGCAGATCCCCGTTGCGGTCGCCGGCCAGCAACTGGCCCGCGAACACCGCCAATGCCGTGAGCGGCGGATAGCTGGCGCCGACCACGCGGTCGGTGTTGAGGGCGAGATCCCATTCGACCAGGGTGCCGATCCCCGGCGTGCCCGTGCCTTCCGAACTGGCGTAGGCCTTGCCGTTCAGGAAGGCCACGTCGGTGGAGTTGGCGGGCAGCAGGCCCTGGGTCGGCTGCGACGTCAGCGTGTTGCTGGTCATGTTGCGCAGCCACATGCGGTTGGTGGTGCCCATGCGGTGCAGCAGCAGCATGCCGAAGCCCGGCGCCCAGCGCAGGCGATGGGGGGGCGAGCCGATCTGCACCTGCAGGTTGCCGCGCGACCAGCGGTTGCCGGTGAGCGTCAGGACGGGCAGCACGGCGGCGATGGAGGTGGACAGCAGCTGGGTGCTGTAGAGCACGCCCGGTGCGGTGGGGTCCATGGTCACCGTGGTCGAGCCGTTGCTGGTCTGGCTGCCGGTGTTGGGATAGAGCACCGTGACGACGCCGGTGTCGGGGTCGAGGATCTGCAGGCCGGCGTTGGCGACGGTGGTGGTGCGGAAGGCGAGCACCAGGTGGTCGAACGGGACCTGGGCGGCGAGCGGCGCGGTGACGAGGAGTGCCGTGGTGAACAGGCGACGCATGGGGGACTCCGCGGGCTGGGTGGGCAGGCGGGAAAGGATAGCGAACGGCCTACCGGGCGGGGGGCAGGTCGTCGTCGTCTTCGGCCCCGGCCGCGCCGGCCTCCTCGCGCTCCTCGTCGGCCGACTCGGCCTTGGCATCGGCCAGGGCCGCCTGGCCCAGCCGGCGCAGGCCCTGCTCGGTGCCCAGCGCCACCACGTCCCAACCGGCCTCGAGGACCAGGCCCGGCTCGGCGGGGAGGCGTTCCTCGAGACCCTGGGGGTTGCGCCGCACGAAGAACAACGGCTGCAGGCCGAGCAGGTCGCTGGCCGGCAGGGCATCCAGGGCGAGCCCGTGCCAGGCCTGCGGCACCGGTCGCCGGCCCAGTTCCCAGCCGTCGGGCAGGTCGACGTAGGCCGAGGCCTTGCCGTCGGAACGGAAGCGCGTGCGCATCTTGCTGCCCAGCACCTCGGTGCTGATGCCGGCGATCACCTCGCGGCGGGTGACGCGCCCTTGCAGGCGGCCGGGCTGGTTGCGGCTGGTCACCGCCAGCTCGGTCAGGTCGGGATCGTCGAAGCGCGGCATCACCGCCGCCAGCGACTCGTCGGGCGTGACCTCGATCGCCGGCCGGGCGAGGTCGGCGGCGATCACCACCGAACTCAGGGTCGGGTCGTTGATGAAGTTCTTCACGTCGAGGAGCTGGATGCGGCCGGTCAGCTTGTCGTCGCCGTCCAGCACGTAGACCGTGTCGCCCTGCCAGCGGCTGAGCAGGTCCATCACCTCGTCGAACGCCGCCGTGTCGCGGATCGTCGCCAGGTCGCGCCGCATCACGTCGCGGACGTAGGTCGTCTTGAGGGTCAGCTCCTCGATGCCACCGCTGATGTCCTCGCCCCGGGCGCGCAGGCTCTCGGTGTAGATCGAGTCCTCGTCGAGCAGGCGGGCCACGACGCTGGCGGTGATGCTGCACAGCATCAGCGGCAGCACCAGCTCGTAGTGCAGCGTCAGCTCGAACACGAGCACCACCGCGGTGATCGGCGCGTGGGTCGTCGCCGCGCAGAGGCCGGCCATGCCGACCAGGGTGAAGGTGATCTGCTGGTGGCGCAACTCGTCGGCGGCCCCGGCGCCGCCGAGCCACTGCACGGCGTAGGCGAAGAAGGCGCCGAACGCCGCGCCGACCACCAGGTTGGGCGTGAACACCCCACCCAGCCCGCCGGAACCGGCGGTGGCGGCCGTGCCGATCACCTTCCAGACCAGCAGCGACAGCACCAGCATGGCGGGCGGCGCGGCGCCGGACTCGCAGAAGGTGCCGATCACCTCGAAGCCGTTGCCCCACACCTCCGGCAGCCACACGCCGATCACGCCCACCACCAGGCCGCCGAGCCCGAGTGCGGCGGGCTTCGGCAGGTCGAGCCGGGCGAACAGCCGCTTGCCGCCCCGCAGCGAACGGCGGAACACCACGCCGCCGACGCCGCAGCAGGCGCCCAGCATCAGCGCCGACAGCACCAGTTCCGGCGACAGCGCGCCGAGGTCCGCCGGCAGGCCGCCGCCGTAGATCGGGTCCGGCGCGATCAGCACCTGCCGCAGCATGGTGGACAGCACCGACGCCACGACCACCGGCGCGAACACGTCCATGGCGAAGTTGCCCAGCACCGCCTCCATCACGAAGATCGCGCTGGCGATCGGCGCGTTGTAGGAACAGGCCATGCCGGCGGCGACGCCGCAGCCGAGCAGCACCGAGCGGGTGCGCGACGGCACCTGGAACAGGCGGCCGAGCCGCGCGGCGACGGTGGCGGCGATCTGCGAGTTGGCGCCCTCGCGGCCGATGCTGCCGCCCGAGCCGATGGTGCAGGCCGAGCTGAGGATCTGGATGAACGAGTCGCGGAAGCGGATGGTGCCCTTGCGCAGCGCCACCAGGCCGATGATCTCGGTGATGCCGAACGGGCTGTGCCGGCGGCGCAGCAGCATCAGCAGCAGGCCGGCGAGCACGCCGCCCAGCGCCGGGGTGAGCACCCGCTGCCACCAGTGGAGTTCGGCCGCCGCGGCCGACAGGCTGGCGCCGGGACCGATCACCTGGTGCTGGATCCAGATCACCGCCTTCTGGAAGCCCGCGCCGAGTGCGCCGCCCAGCGTGCCGATCAGCGCCGCGAGCAGGAACATGCCCAGCGCCTGCCGTTTGATGCCCTTGCTCGCCGTCGCCATGGAACGCCGCGGGCGCAAGGTTGGGCAGCGCGCAGCCCGGCGTCAAGCTTGCTGGCTCAGCCCTTCGGCACGGCGGTTCCCGGCAGGCAGGCGTGGGCCGGCGTCGTCAGGATCTGCGGGTCGGCGGGATCGGCGTCGGCCGGCACCGCCACGGTCCGGTCGTGCAGGATCACCTCGGCGATCGCCGGGACGATCCCCGCCACCGCCTCGCCGATGGTCACCTCGTCGGGCTGGCCCGGCAGCAGATCGGCGCCGGCCGCCCCGGTCAGCAGCCGCACCGTCGGCAGGTGCGGCAGGCAGCCCTGCCGGGTCACCACCGCCTCGCTGCCATCGGTCAGCAGCACCCGGGTGCCCTGCGGGTACATGCCCAGGGTGTGGGCGAAGAACCGCAGCCAGTCCCGGTCGTAGTCGTCCTCGGCCCGGAACATCACCGCGTAGGCCTCGCACGGCGTCAGCGCCCGCTTGTAGGGCCGCACCGAGGTCAGCGCCTCGAACACGTCGCAGACCCGCACCAGCCGGCTCACCGCGCTCGGCTGGAACGGCATCGCCGGCCGCGGATAGCCCGCCCCGCACGGCCGCATGTGGTGGCAGAACGCCGCGCCCACCGCGCTCGGCTCCAGGTCCGGCTGCTCCAGCAGGATCTGCGCCCCGAGCCGCGGATGCTGCGCCATCCACTGCCACTCCTCCTCGGTGAGCCGCCCCTGCTTGAACAGCACCTCCTGCGGCACCTTCGACTTGCCGATGTCGTGCAGCAGCGCGGCGATGCCGACCTGCACCATCTGGTCCCGGTTGGCGCCGCCGGCCCGCGCCACCTGCAGCGCCAGCAGCGCCACCCGCACCGAATGGCCGACGGTGAAGCGGTCCACCTGGTCCTGGGTCGCCAGCGACAGCAGCCCGCTCGGCTCGCTGTCGAGCTGCACGATCGTCCGTTCCACGACGCCATTGGCGGCAGCCAGGCTGAGCGCCTGGTCCCGATGCGCCTCCAGGTGATGCTGCTGCAGACACGACGTCAGGCTCTGGTAGCTGGCCAGCGCCTGATGGCTCCGTTCGTCGATCGCCGCCCGCCGCCGATCGGTGGGATCGCCGGGGATCCGCGAGATCACGCCGATGTGGCGGATGCCCAGCGCCAGCAGTGCCCGGTCCTTGTTGCGCCGTTCCAGGGCCGGCCGGTTGGCCGGCCACAGCAGCAGGTCGAAGAAGCGCTGCGCCTCCTCGCCACACAGCCCCTCGGCGAAGGTCAGCACGGCGATCTCGCGCTCGGCGCAGGCCTGCAGCAGCCGGCCGGCCTGCAGGCTCGGCCGCGGCAGCGGCACGCCGTCGTGGTGCAGGCAGTCGTCGGCCACCACCAGGCACAGCGGCAGTTCGACGCCCACCTCGCCCACGCGCCGCAGACAGCCCACCAGCTCCCGCAGCGCATCGCGCACGTGCTGGCTGGTGGGCGCGTGCAGCTCGGCATTGAGCGCCGCCGTCACCAGGCCATGGGCGAAGTCCTCCACCGCGCCCCGCTGCACCTGGCTGCTGCCCCGCCCGCTCATGCGGCGTTCCCCTCGGGCTTGCTGATCACCAGCGGCGCGACGTTGAAGGCCACCCGGCTGCACGCATCGCGCAGCCGTTCGGCGTCGGGATCGCGGCCGCCCAGGCACCGCTCCAGCGCCGTGGTCAGCTCGCCGGTGAGCTGCTCCAGTTCCGCCGGCGTCACGTCCAGGTGCTTGCACAGCAGATACGCCGCCTGCTGCCGCGCGTCGCGCTCGCCGCAGTGGCACAGATCGATCAGCACACCGAGCAGTTCCTCTGGCGCGCCCTCGCCCAGCGGCGGCGGCGTCGCCGAGCCCTCCGCCAGCCGGTCGCGCAGCGCCGACAGTTCCTCCTCACGCACCTGTTCCAGGTGCAGGTGCGCCACCTCCTGCTCGTCGCCCGGCGGCGGCCCGTGCTTCTGCAGCACGGCGAAGATGCTCTCGGCGGCCTGCGCCAGCCGCGCCTCGAGGGACGGATCGCAGGCGTCGAACATGGCGGTCGGCAGCGACGAGGCCTTCTTCACCTCGGTCTGCAGCCGCAGCTGCCAGCGGGCGATCGCCTCCTCGTAGTGCTCGCCCCGCGGCCGGCCCGTTCCCCCTTCGGACATGGGCGGTGTATCGGCAGACCCCGGGGAATCCCTTGGGACAGTTCCCAGATTTGGCCTCCACCTACTGTCTCGCATTCGGGCTCCGGCGGCCGGCGCCCGATGCCATGGCCGGGCCCGGCCGCTGGTGCGGCACCACGGCGCCGCTACCCTGGTCCGCCCGCATGCAAGAGATCGCCATCGTCGGAGCCGTCCGCACCCCCATCGGCAAGTTCCTGGGCGGCTTCCAGTCCCTGTCCGCGGTGGCGCTCGGCACCGCCGCCGTGCAGGCGCTGCTGGCCCGCGCCGGCGTGCCGCCCACCGACGTCGAGGAGGTCCTGTTCGGCCAGGCCCGCCAGCTCGGCAGCGGCCCCAACCCCGCCCGGCAGGTCGCCATCGCCGCGGGCTGCGGCGACGGCTGCGTCGCCACCACGATCAACAAGGCCTGCGGCTCGAGCCTGAAGGCGATCGATCTGGCCCGCGCCGCGATCCTGCTCGACGGCCGCCAGGTGGTGGTCGCCGGCGGCATGGAGAGCATGTCGACGATCCCGTTCCTGCTGCCGGGCTTCCGCGACGGCTTCCGGCTGGGTCACCGGGACGTGCTGGACGGCAACTACCAGGACGGCTTCACCTGCGGCATCCTGAAGGAGCCGATGGGCATGACGGCGGAGTATCTGGCCGACGACTTCCGGCTCACCCGTGCGGAGCAGGACGGCTTTGCCCTGCAGAGCCACCAGCGCGGCGCCGCGGCCCAGGCGGCCGGCCGGTTCGCCGACGAGATCGCCGCGGTGACGGTGCCGGGCCGCAAGGGCGACGTGGTGGTGGACCAGGACGAACACATCCGCCCGGACGTGTCGCTGGCCGGGCTGGCGAAGCTGCCGCCGGTGTTCCGCAAGAACGGCACGGTGCACGCCGGCAACAGCTCGGGCATCACCGACGGCGCCGCGGCACTGCTGCTGATGTCCGGCGCCGAGGCCAGGCGGCGCGGGCTGGAGGTGCTGGCCTGGGTG
>CAZMGG010000066.1:0-30074 GCA_964565715.1 uncultured candidatus Brocadiaceae bacterium
CGTCGTACATGGCTGGGCTCTAGTTGGTTGCTTTGGTTGAAGAAGACACGTCCACAGCGCCTCCGCGGCATCCTGGCCTCATGCCTGGGTCCCGCTAGCGGACAGGTCCGCCACTTCGAACGCTGTCGTGATCCAGGGTCCAGGATGCCTGCCAGGAGTTCCCCGCGTGACAGGATTCTCTATCCCAGGAGCCATGCCACCCCGGGATCCCTGCGGGCTGCCTGCAGGCCGCGATGCAACCTCGACTTCACGGTTCCGACCGGAAGGTCCAGGCGGGCTGCGATCTCCGCCAACTCGACGCCATCTACAACATGCAGCCACAGGATCTCGCCCCGTCCTCCAGTCAAGCCGTCCAGTACTCGCCTCGCCTCCTCGTCCGCATGGGGAAGTCGCGGGACTTGACGAGGCTCCGCCGCCTCCACGAGAGTGTTCGCCGGGATGCGGGCACGATCGATGTCCCGCAGGGCATTCGTCGCCACACCAACGAGGAAACCCCGGAAGCTCCGGGACACCGACAAGCAGGGTCGTGCGAGCACCCTCTCCAGCGTCTCTTGCAGGACATCGGCCGCCTCCGGGCGGCGTCGCCAGCAGAGTCGGCCGATCCGCCTCTCGAGCCAGCCGAGATTTCGGTAGATCAACTCCTCGATCGCACTGCGATCCCCACTGCTGGCAGCGATCAGCAGATCATCCTCGCTGCGGCAATCGTCTCGCTTCGGAGGCTCGGAGGCTCGGAGGCTCGGAGGCTCGGAGGCTCGGAGGCTCGGAGGCTCAGAGGCTCGACTACTTTGATCCATTCCACGGTCAACTCCAGGTTCCAGCTCCGGGGCCCATTCCCCGGATGCAAGCAAGCAGCATAGCACCCGAGTCGTCGCCAGCAACCCACCAGTCACCCCCCTCAGTCTACCGTCCCGGCTGAGCTTGTCGGCGCCGCCATAGGGCCGCGGACATCCGATATCCGGTCACTTTTGTCAGCGGCGGCGCTTGGGCTCACACAGCACATCGCCTCTCCATCAGAACGTGTAGTCCAGCCACCTGGCGATACACCAATGCTCCCAGGCCACCAGCGTCACGGCGAGCAGGGCGAGGCCAGCCCTCGCCCACAGCGTCGGGAGTCGGACATGGGTCAAGTGTCGCTTCGCAAGAACCGCTACGGCGCCGCAAACTCCCAGCCAGAAGTAGTAGCCCCACGACCACCTCCAGGCGTCGCCAGCATCGAAGAAATAGCTGCGTCCCATCGATGTCCCCACCGAGCCAGTGATCGATCGGCTTAACGGAAACGGGAAGCCGATCTGCGCCACCCACTGGCCTCGCACCTCCCACCAAGCTGCCGCAGCATGCACCAAGATGATGGCCAGCACGCCCGCCATGATCACCAGGAAGTGCGCACGCGCAATCTTCGGCTGCATCAGGACCACGCAAGTCGTAATTGACCACAAGTAGAATCCAATCCAATGCGGCTGCATTGTCCATGCGCATACATACGCGTTTCCGGCAAGCAGGTGCATGTGCGTCAAGGTCGCACCCACTTGCTCCCTACTGATGTACGCAAGTACGTTGCGGATATGCTGCCCGATGGTCCGCTTGGACGTCGATCTGTGACCGAGCTTCCTCTGAGTCATTGCAACCGCCGGGGTGAGTGCCTCATGTGCACGTCCTTCCGTACTGAGGCCGCCACCCGCCGAAGTGCGTCCCCGTCAGCAGACGCAGGGTCATCTTGAAGGCACCCAACGGATGACCACCCTGATCACGAAGGTCGGGTTT
The DNA here is from genome assembly GCA_964565715.1 of uncultured candidatus Brocadiaceae bacterium. Taxonomy (GTDB): domain Bacteria; phylum Planctomycetota; class UBA1135; order UBA1135; family UBA2386; genus CAZMGG01. The sequence goes on from CAZMGG010000066.1 coordinate 1,762, forward strand.
CCGGCCAATCGGCGCAGCAAACCATCTCCGTTCGAACTCAACTCGCGCCTGGAGCTCCCGGAGGGTCGGACGACGACATGCCCCGGGATCGTTCGTGCATATCGGCCCCAGCACACTGACGGCAATCCAGCGACTCAAGTGCCTATCGATGTTGTAGCTATAATGTAACAGCGCACAACAACACCGGTAGTAATTACGCCTGCCGCACTCGCGGCCACAATTGTCCGGATCACATCCACATGCCTGGACCCACACGAACAGCGAGTTCGTCGTGGGCACGTTTGCATCGGATACCTTGGGAAGGTCGCGCGTACCGGCCCCACCAAGGCCCACGAAGCCGCTTCCATACACACCGAACTTCCGGCCGCATGCACCACACGGCCCTTGCTCTTGCAACACCTTCCTGCCAGCCGCCAGGGAGTCCATATGGTCTCCATACGTGCCACGATGATCCAATCCGACAGCAGTATTCCAATCGTTGGGCTTCCATCGAATGTAGCCACCGGGCCTGATCGGGACCTGCCCAGGGACATCCACGCCCAGTTCCTCCCAGACATAGGTGCATGGCCTGAGTGGGCCTTGTCCCGGGTAATCGGCATGGGCGGCCACGCTTACTGCTGGCGTAGTGATCTTTCCCGACCTGTACTTTTCCACATCAACGCACATGTCATAGAGGCAACAGCAGCATTCTTCGCCGCATGAACCAGAAGGCGCAGCAGAGGCCAAGGCCTTGCTTGGACTGGTCGCCGCCTGCCCGGGCGAGGCCATTGCGAAGCCCTCTGTGCCTGCACCGCGCCGAACGGCCCCACTGCACCCGCACGGATGCCGGTTCACACCTCTCCATGCATGCCCCTTGTCACAGGCACAAGGCGCACCGACGCCCTGGTACCCGCTGACCCGAGTGCCCGAAGCCAGGCCGCCAGCGGCGCCTCCGTTCACGTCATGCTCCGCGCTGAGGCCGCGCGTCCTGCCCATCACACCGGCTGTTGGCCTTCCTGATCCACCCGTGGTCGGCCCACGCGGCCGGCCACCCGCGGGCCCCCTGGGCCCACCGGTGATTGGACCGCCTACAGGAGTCTGCGCACCAATGTCTCCCCCGGTCACCGGACCTCCCGAGCCCACGACCGGCGGACGCGGCGTCACCGGACGCGGCACACCCGGAACAGCGGGCACGGTTGGTGCCGCCGGGCCACCGGTCGTGGGACCGCCCGGGTCCCGACCGTGCGCCGCTCAAGGCGGCGGGCTCCAGCTCGTCCTGCGGTACCCGTAGCCCATCGTTGCCGGCATGCTACACGCTCACCGCTTCGAACCCGACGGAGCGCGAGGAGTGGAACATCCCCCAGTACCGTTGGCCATCCGCCCACCTCACACGGTCAGGCAGGCACTCCCGTCCCCTCTGGATCACGAGCGCACCTCGAGGCTCCCGCTGCCATCTCCCCAGCACGGCGGCAGCAGCCGGAACGGGACCCAGCTCGTCGCTTCGGAACCGGACCAGCACCAGAAGCGCCGAGGCCGCAGAGCCACATCGAGCCGACCTGCGCCGCTGCCCAGCAGAGGCAGCATGAAGGTGATGGCGGGATCGCCGGGCGGAGACATGGGAGTGACGAGCACCATGGACCTGGGGTCCGGGCCCTGGATCGTCTTGTCGTCCTGCATGGTTCGGTCCTGGTCGGAGGATCCTTCAGAGACGCAGCGGGTCGACCTCGCGCCGGTCCGCTCCCTTGCCGCGTGCCAAGGCCAGGCAGCACGGGCAAGGACCAGGGTCCTGGATGGGTGCCAGGAGTTCCCCTCCCCCCGGGACGCCAGCGGCAACCTCGCTCCCGACACCGCCACGCCTGACTCCAACTTCTGGACACTCCACCGACACCGGTCCCACCGTAGCCGGATGATTCAGCCCTCCAGAACCCACGCCCCGCCCCGCACGCCCTTACCATCCCCCCGTCCCCCAACCTCAGGAGCCGCCGATGGCCGCCTCGCCCTCTCCGTCGTCGCTCGTCAGCACGTTCTTCCTCGCCGCCCTCTGCGGGTTCGGCGCCGCCTTCGCCATCGATGCGCTCGGCTGGCCGCCGATGGGCGACATGCCCGGCCTCTGGACCCTGCCGGTGCTGCTCGCCACCGGTGCTGCGGTGTCCGGCTTCCTCGCCCTGCGCGCCGCGATGGACGCCTATGGCGAGGACATGGAGGCCGGCAGCGCCGCCAAGATCACCGCCAGTGCTTCGATCGGCATCGCGCTCGGCGCGCTGTTCGGCTGGTGGACCTTCACGCCGGGCGGCGGCGGCGAGCCGAAGCCCAATCCGCAGGTGATCAAGGACGTCGTCACCGCCGGCGGCTCGTCCAATCCGGACTTCCTGTTCCAGGACGGCACGGAGGTGCTGCTGCTGGCCGACCAGATGGTCGGCGGCACGCCGACGCGCCGGCTGTTCCGCTATGAGGTCGGCGGCGGCGAGGAAGGCCTGCACGAGGAAGAGGACTTCGCCCCGGGCAACGCCTGGGCCGTGGTGGACGGCAGCCTGTGGCTCGCCGGCAGCCACGGCGGCAAGGCCGGCGTGTGGCGCTGCAAGGGCGGGGGCTTCGAACTGCAGCACGAGACCACCGCCACCGTCGCCGGTCTCGTGGCCGGCGGCGCCACCGCGCCGGCCTTCGCGCTGCTGGACGCCGGCGGCAGTCTCGACCTCGTGCCCATCGGCGCAGCCGGGCTGACCGGCGGCAGCCTGACCGGCGCCACGGCGGTGCCGCAGGGACTCGTGCACCTCGGCACCGAGCAGTGTGCCTGCGCCTGTCCGATGGCCGGCGGCAAGTGGCAGCTCCACGTCTTCGTCGGGAGTTCGGTGACGAGCTACGACCTGCCCGACCGCGTCACCGGCCTGCGCGCGCTCGATGCGGGTCTGTGCATCGCCACCGGCAGTTCCGCCGCGAGCAAGCAGTACTGGCGCGGGCCAGCCGGGGGGGCGCCGGCGGAGATGACCGGTGCGACAGGCTTCACCTGGGTGCCGGACAGCGCCAACCTGCTGCAGGACGCCTCCGGCAAGTACCTGACCCTGCTCGATGGCAGCGTCAGCACGGTGCCGCCCGGCACCGACGATCCGCAGGCGCTGCGCGGCGTCACCACCTGGCTCGGCGTGGTCTACGCCAGCGGCACCAACGCCAGCGGCAAGGCCGATCTGTGGACCTTCGGCACCGCCGGCTTCACGCGGTTGAAGCTCGCCGATGGCTACATCACGCCGAGCGCGCCGGCGGTCATCGGCGGCCGCGTCGCGTTCCTGGCGAAGCACAAGGACGCGGCCGAATGGCATGGCTGGCGGTACGAGCCATCAAGCGCGTCATGGCTCGGCCCGGTGAAGGCCGAGGATGCCGCCGGCGACCAGGCGCCGACGCACCTGTTCCCGTCGGCCACTGCCAGCGCGAAGGAACTGCTGTTCTCGGTGGAACACAGTACCAAGGGCGTCGAGCCGTGGCGCTGGTGGCTGTGAACGGCTGACGCGGTCAGCGGGCAGGCAACGCGAGCGCGGCCCGCACGCCCAGCGTCGGATGCCGGTTCTCGCGGTCATAGGGGCTCCTCGCCGAGGGCCGCAGGCGGTAGAGCCCCTCGTTGTAGTGACCGCCGCGGTTGACCCAGGTGGCGAGGTCCTCGGCCCGCAACCCATCACCGCGCAGGACCAGGCCGTCGCCCTCCCGCACGCCGGCGGCGTAGTCATCGGTCTGCCCACCGAAGGTCCATTCGGCGACGTTGCCGAGCATGTCGTGCAGGCCGAACGCATTGGGCAGGAAGCGGCCGATCGGCGCCGTGCGCAGGAAGCCGTCGTCGATGCCACGCTCGACGGCGGGACGGGCCAGCCCCTGGGGATCGCCACTCTTCCGCGCGTGATCGGCGTCGGCGAAGTTGGCGTGACGACCCAGGGCCGCGTCGTCGTCGCCCCAGGGCCAGCGACCAGCCCCACCAGCGCGGCATGCGTACTCCCATTGGCCCTCGGTGGGCAAGGCGAGACCGACGCGGCCGAACACGGTCTGCGCCAGGAGGGCGCTCACGTTCTCCACCGGCCGCAGCGGCACGTCCTCGGGCTTCAGGCCATCCGGCGGATGGTTGCCCGGATCGAAGGAACGGCCCTGGCTCGGGTTCTCGCCGGTGAGCCGCTGCCACTGCGCCTGGGTCACCTCGTACTTGCCGAGGAAGAAGGCGTGCAGCCGTACGCGCACGGGCCGGCCGGCGGCATCGGCTTCATTGGCGCGAACCGTTCCCGGCGGCCAATGCGCATCCTGCGGCTCCCGTGGCTCGCCGATCCCACACTCGCCACCGGGCAGCAGCACGAGCACGATGCCGTCTTGTGGCCGCGGCGCGCCGTCCGGCTGCGGCTCGGCGCCGGTGCCGAGCACCAGGAACTCCCAGAGGCCCTGCGATGACGGCCGCAGCGGCAGCAGCCGCCGATCGAGTACCTCGGGCAAGGTCGGGAAGCGCGCGTCGCCGGCGAGGGCCGCGCGCACGGTGCGCCAGCGCTCGGCGAGTTGGTCCGGGGAAGGCCGCCAGGCCGCGGCGGCGCGGGCGCGCTGGGCTTCCTGGAAGGCGATGTTGGCCGCCGCACCGCCGCGCTGCGCAAGCGGCGCGGCGAGGCGTTCGACCAGCGGCAGGGTCGGGCCAGCGCGCTCGCGATGCGCGGGCAGGCGGGCGACGAGACCGCGAGCCTGCTCGAGCCAGGCGTCGAAGCGCGGCAGTTCGTGGGGATCCAGGGGCCAGAGGGTCGCGGCCTGCTCCTGCAGGGCCGGCGCCAGCAGGTCGTCGGCCAGCAGGCGCTCGGCGGCGCGGGCGCGTTCGGCCGCCTGCCAGCCGAGGAACGCCAGCGCCGCGCCGCCGAGCACGCTGGCGGTGATGGCGGTCCCGGCGGTGACCAGCAGGCGGTGGCGGCGCACCCACTTGGCGATGCGGTAGCGCGCGGTGGGCGGACCGGCCGACACCGGCAGCCCGCCCAGGTGATTGCGGAGATCGTCGGCCAGCGCCTGCACCGTCTGGTAGCGGCGGCGGCGATCCTTCTCGAGCGCCTTCAGGGTGATCCAGTCGAGGTCGCCGTGCACGTCGCGGCGCAGCCGGATCGTGGTGGTCGAGCGCTGCTGGGCGTGCAGTTCGCTGCCCGGCGTCGGCGACGACAGGCGGACGCTGGGCGGCTGCGGCTCGACCTCGCGGATGCGGCGCAGGACCTCCAGCAGGCCGGCCTCCCGTGCCGCGTGGACCTCGAGGGCGTGCTGGCCCACCAGCAGCTCATAGAGGATGGCGCCCAGCGCATAGACGTCGGTGCGGATGTCGAGGCCGGTCGGGCCGGCCTCGGCCTGCTCCGGGCTCATGTACTCGGGTGTGCCGAGGATCTGGCCGTGTTCGGTGATGAGCGACTGGCGCAGGCTCTCGAGGTTGACCGCGCGCGCCAGGCCGAAGTCGATCACCTTCGGCACCGCCTGGTCGCCCTCCTCGCGCACCAGGATGTTGCGCGGCGTCAGGTCGCGGTGGATCACGCCCTTGCCGTGGGCGTGCTGGACGGCGTCGCAGACCTGCAGGAACAGGGCCAGCCGGTCGCGCAGCGGCATCTGCCGGAGATCGCAGTACTCGGTGAGCGGCAGGCCGGGCACGTACTCCATGGCGAACCACGGGCGGCCGCTGTCCTCGATGCCGGCGTCCAGCACGCGGGCGATGTTGTGGTGGTCCATCAACGCCAGGGTCTGCCGTTCCAGTTCGAAGCGGCGCAGCACCTCGCGGCTGTCCATGCCGAGCTTGATGACCTTCACCGCCGCCAGGGTGTGGAGCTGCTCGTGGCGGCCCTGGAAGACCTCGCCCATGCCGCCGTGGCCGAGCTTCTGCAGGATGCGGTAGGGCCCGATCCGCTCGGGGAGCGGGATCTGATCCGGGGGTTCCCGCGGCTCCGTGGTCATCGGCTGGGAACCATAACGGCGGACGGGATTGGGCCGAAGGACGGGCTGGTGGACCGGGGTCCCGGCATCCACCATGCTGGTCACGCCGCCACCGGACCCGCACCCATGCCGAACCCACAGCGCCTCGCCCTCGCCCTCCTGCCGGCCCTGGCCCTCGCCCTGCCGGGGCAGCAGCAGGACAACGCCGGCTTCGGCGGCGTCGTCCGCCAGCTCGACCTGCGGGCGCTGACCGGCAACGACGCCCACCTGGGGGTCTGCGACATCGGCGGCGTGCTCTACGTGAGCGCCCGCGATCCGAACGGCGGCCGCAACCACGTGATCTACCGCATCACGCCCGACCGGCAGGTCAGCTCGTTCGCGCAGCCGGCGCTGCACGCGCAGAGCGAGTGGGGCATGCGCGATCTGTGCACCGATGGCGTGCATCTCGCCGGCGGTTCGGAGGCCGGCGTGTCGATCCTGACCACCAGCGGCGCGTTGGCCAGCGACTGGAATGGCCAGCCGGTGACGCAGCCGATCGGCGGGCCGGTGCAATGGTCGGTGCCGAGCTTCCGGGCGCTCTGCTGGGACGGCACCGCCAATGGCGGCAACGGCCTCTTCTACACGGTGAGCCACGACGGCCACCTGGTGGCCTTCGACCGCTGGGGCTCGGTGGCGCAGATCTGGCCCAACGACGGCTGGGCCGGCCACGGCCTCGCGCTCGACCCGGTGAGCGGCAACTTCTGGATGAACGGCAGCGCCGGCGGCGGCGATCTCGTCGAGATCGACCACCAGGGCGGCAGCCACCGGCTGACCGGCCGCCGCATCCCGCCGGCGGTGCCCGGCGGCCGGCCCGGCGGCCTGGCGGTGGCCAGCGTGGCCACCGGCGACCACGCGCCGTGGCCCGCCCGCGCCAACCTCGTCGAACTGGTGCAGGGCTCGCCCGACGTGCTGGCGGTGCGGCGGCTGCACCTGCTGCCGGGCCGCAACGGCTGGGACGAGGTGCGGCTCGAGGTGAACGTCAACGGCAATGCCTGGCAGCGGCCGGCGGCGGCGTTCGGACCCGGCGACACCCTGGGCCTGCGCCTGCGCGATCCCACCCACGCCCTGGACGGGCTGCCCGGCTGGGTGATCTTCAACTTCCTGCCCGAGGCGGCAGGCGACGACCTCACCGATCTGGCGCCGTTCACCCCAGGCCTGGGACTGCTGGTGGAGCACCGCTCGCGCAACCTCGCCAACGTCGGCGTCCCCACCGGTAACTACCTGATCGTCGCCCTCGGCATCGGCCAGACGGGCCAGATCCCGCTGTCACCGGGCCCGGCGCCGAGTGGCCTGATCCGCATCCAGGCGCTGCATCTCGATCCCGGCCATCCGCAGCTCCTGACCTCGACCAACGAGGCCTGGTGGGTCGAAGGCCCGAGCCAGCGCGGCGTGCTGGTGGAGGCCGACGGCCGCGACAGCTTCGCCAGCGAGGCGGGCCGCGGCTTCTGGCGGATCCGGCATCTGGGCGGAGTGGCGCCGATCCGCAGCGTCACCCTGGACTGGGCGGCGGCCACGCGGCCCGGCCTCGAGAACGCGGTGTTCGACATCGACCAGGACCGGATGGTCGGCCGCCTGGACGGCGGCAACGGCACCGGCCCGTGCCTCGGCACCTACCGCAATGGCAGCGACGTGCTGGCCGGCCTCGACTATGGCTTCCCCGGCAATCACGTCTCCTGGTGCGCGCCGGGCAACCACAATGCCGGGTTCACCTTCGCCCAGGGCGACCGTGGGGCGACCCGCGATCTCACCTTCCGCTTCACCGGCGCCGCGTTCGGGCCGGGCGTGACCTTCGAGTTCGACTGCGACACCGATGGCGGGCTCGGCGTGTCGGGCCGCGCCATGGCGGGCCTCGTCGTGCGGGTGACCCTCGCCGACAACACCCAGCTCACCGGCGAGCTGCAGGCCGACTCGCATCACCCGTTCCGCGCTGCCGTCATCCTCCGCTGAAGGCCGCCGCGGCTACTGCAGGTGCACCCAGCGGGCCTCGCTGGGCACGTTCTCGTCACTGACCAGGAACAGCATGTACCAGCCGCGCGGGGCGTGCCGGCTGTTCCGCGGCCCGCGGAAGCTGATCCGCGTCTCCGCCGGCTCCTGCTCGTCGGCCACGTGGATCGGCAGTTCGAGGTAGCGGGCATCCATGTCGGCGTGGTGCGTCACCGAACCGGGCCGCAGCAGCACGACCTTCCGCACCCGCACGCTGGTCAGCTGCCCCTCGTCCCACCACGCGCTGTACAGCGCCGTCGGATCGTCGTCCTGGTAGCGCATGCCGCCTTCCACCGGCGGGATGTCGAGGCCGACCTTCTGCGGCCGTGGCCGGCCGCAGGTGAGGTAGGGCGGACTGAAGATCTGGTAGTCGGCAGTGCGGGTGTCGCCGCCGCCGACGAACACCCGGCCATCGGGCAGCAGCACCGCGGTGCTGTGGTAGCCGCGCGGCCCGGTCTGCGGCGGCTGGTCGACCCAGGCCTGGCCGTTCCACAGCTCCGGGATCAGCTCCGGCGACTGGTTGCCGGTGGGCGCGGTGAAGCCGCCGACCACGAAGATCTCGCCGGATGGCAGCAGCACCGCATTGGCGCTGTGGCGCGGATGGTTCAGGCGCAGCGCCGGCGGCGTGAGCCACGGCCCCGGCTGATCGGCCTGCGCCACCTGCACGTCGGCGGAGACGACGCCGCTGACCGTGCCGCCGATGCGCAGGATCCGGTTGTCGAGGCCGCCGCCCCGCGGATCGATCAGGTTGGTGCCCCACGTCACGTAGGGCACGCTGGGACTGGCGCCGGCAGAGTGGTCGTAGCTCGGCTGCAGGGCGGGATCGTGGCTCCACCGGAAGCCGTTGCCGTGCGGCCCCGAGGCGAACCACTCGCCGCCGGTGAGCATGTGGATCCGCACGTAGGCGGCCATCTGGCCCGGCCCCACCGGCCCGGCATACACGCGCGGATCGGCGCCGCTCGCCCGCTGGTCGAAGGTGATCGGCGCCGGCGGCACCTGGCCCGGCTGCGGCAGCCGCGCCACCTCGTAGCTGTTGAATGGCACGTTGTTGCTGGTGCCGCCGGCGATGACGAACGAGTCGTCGTGGCTCATCGTCACCCACGGATACCAGCGCGGCGCGATCAGGTCGCCCTCGCGCCGCCACAGCCCATGGTCGCCGTTCACCGGATCGATCAGGTCCGGCGCGAACTGGAACACGGTCGCCGCGCCGATCCACGAGTTGGGCGGCTGCGGATGCGTCAGCGTGCCGCCCGCCACCAGCAGCCGCCCGTCGCGCATCTGGCAATGACCGGCGCAGAACAGGTCGCCGACCTGCGCGCTGGGCGGCATCAGCAGGTAGAAGTTGCGGAAGCGCGGCCGCCCGACGCCTGGCTCCCAGGTCGGATCGATCATCGACCAGCGCTGCGCCGGCCGCACCTGCGGCTCGCTCAGGTCCCAGACCAGCAGATGGCCGCGATACGGGCCGATCGCGATCAGGGTCATGTGCAGCGCGTTGAACCGCGGCGGCCACACCGACAACCCCGGCGGCACGATCTGGTTGGTGTTGGCGGTGTTGAACTCGTGGTGGAACGCCGGCGACCACGCTCCCTGGGTGCACTGGGCGACCAGCGGGCCGCCGGCGGCGAGCAGGCCGACGGCCAGCAGGGTGGCTCGAGCGGAGCACTGGCGAGCAGGGAGCGCGGACATGGACGGCCCTACCCTACCGCACCGGTCGCGGGCCGGCACGTCGCTTGCATGTGCGGCGCACCGCCATGGGCCTCCGCACCTACCGCCGGAAGCGCGACTTCGCGCGCACGCCGGAACCGCACGGGCGGTCCGGGAAGTCGACCAAGGCGACCGGGGATTCGTTCGTGGTGCAGAAGCACGCAGCCCGCAGCCTGCACCACGATTTCCGCCTCGAGCTCGACGGCGTGCTGCTGAGCTGGGCGGTGCCCAAGGGCCCGCCCACCCAACCGGGCCAGAAGGTGCTCGCGGTCCGCACCGAGGATCATCCACTGGAGTACGGCACGTTCGAGGGCACCATTCCCGAGGGCCAGTACGGCGGTGGCACCGTGATGCTGTGGGACCGCGGCACCTGGACGCCGGAGGGCGATCCGCAGGAAGGATTGCGCCAGGGCCGACTGCACTTCCGTCTCCACGGCGAACGCCTGCGCGGCCGCTGGTCCCTGGTGCGCATGGGCAAGGGCCGGAAGAAGTCCGCCGGCAACTGGCTGCTGATCCGCCGCTCCGAACCCGACGCCGCGGCGGCCGACGGCGAGGTCGATCTGGACCGCAGCGTGGCCACCGGCCGCACCATGGCCGAGATCGCCGCCGGCGGATCGGCCACCGGGACCCGGCAATCGCGTGCCGGACGGCCCGATCCGGCGGCGCTGCCCGGCGCTCGGTCCCGGGCGCAGCCGCGCCGCCTCACTCCGCAGCTGGCCACCCTGGTGCAGGAACCACCCGCCGGGGCCGAGTGGCTGCACGAGATCAAGTTCGACGGCTACCGGATGCTGGCCTTCCTCGACGCCGGCGAGGTGCGGCTGCGGACCCGCACCGGCCAGGACTGGACCGACCGCTTCCCCACCATCGCCGAGGCCATCGCCGCCCTGCCGGTGGCGCAGGCCGTGCTCGACGGCGAGGTGGCCTTGCTCGACGCCGCCGGCCGCTCGGACTTCCAGGGGCTGCAGAACTCGCTGGACGCGGGCCGTGACCGCGAGCTGGCCTTCCACGCCTTCGACCTGCCGCACTGCGAGGGCCACGACCTCACCGCCGTGCCCCTGCTGCGGCGCAAGGAACTGCTGCGCTCGTTGCTGCCCCCGGACGCCGACGGCCCCCTGCGCTACAGCGACCACGTCGTGGGCCACGGCCCGACGTTCGTCCAGCAGGCCTGCCTGCTGGCGCTGGAGGGCGCGATCAGCAAGCGCGTCGACGCGCCCTACCTGGGCCGCCGCACCCGCACCTGGCTCAAGACCAAGTGCCTGCGCCGGCAGGAGTTCGTGGTGGGCGGCTACACCGAGCCGGGCGGCTCCCGCCGCCACCTGGGCGCGCTGCTGCTGGGCCTGCACCGCGACTCGGGCCTGCACTACGCCGGCAAGGTGGGCACCGGCTTCACCGAGCAGTCGCTGGCCGACCTGGCCCGGCGCCTGCGTCCGCTGGCCAGCGACGCCTCGCCGTTCGTGGATCCGCCACGGGAGGCCGGGGTGCATTGGGTCCGCCCGCGATGCGTGGTCGAGGTGGCCTTCACCGAGTGGACCCGCGACGGGCGCCTGCGCCACCCATCCTTCCAGGGTGTGCGCGAGGACAAGCCGGCAGCGGAGGTGCACCGCGAACGCCCCGCCGCCGTCACGGGCGACGCCACTGTGGCCGGCATCGCCATCAGCCATCCCGACCGCGTGGTCTTCCCCGGCCTCGGCCTGACCAAGCTGGAGCTGTGCCGCTACTACGCGACGGTCAAGGACGCCATCCTGCCCGGGCTGCGACAACGGCCGCTCACCCTGGTCCGCTGCCCCCGCGGCCAGCGCGGCCAGTGCTTCTTCCAGAAGCACGTCACCGACGGCATGCCCGACCAGGTCCGGGCCATCGCCGTGCGCGAGAAGAACGGCAAGACCGCCGACTACGTCGCCGTCGACGACGCCAAGGGCCTGATCGCCCTCGTGCAGTTCGGCGCCATCGAGTTCCACCCCTGGTCCTGCCGCGCCGACCGCCTCGACCGCCCCGACCGCCTCATCCTGGACCTCGATCCCGGTCCCGGCGTGGCCTTCGCGCGGGTCGCCGAGGCCGCCAACCGTCTGCGTGAACTGCTGGCCGGACTCGGGCTGCGCGGCTTCCCCCGCACCAGCGGCGGCAAGGGCCTCCACGTCGTGCTGCCCATCGAACGGCGCACGCCCTGGGCCGAGGCCAAGGCCTTCGCCCGCGATCTGGCCGCGGCGCTCGCCCGCACCGACCCCAACGGCTTCGTGCTCGAGGCCAGCAAGGCCGCCCGGCGCGACCGCATCTTCGTCGACTACCTGCGCAACGACCGCGGCGCCACCGCCGTGGCCAATTGGTCGGTGCGTGCCCGGCCTGGCGCGCCGGTGGCCATGCCGCTCCGCTGGGACGAGGTGGGCCCGAGCCTCTCGCCCCAGGACTTCACCGTGGCCACGGCGCCGGCCCGCCTGGCCCGGAATCCCTGGGCCGACCTCGACAACCTGCGGCAGGTCCTGACCGCCGATCGCCGCGCCGCGCTGCGCAAGGCCTGAACGCCCTCACGGGTCCTTCGCGCAGCGGAAGCCCGTGTGGCACAGCGCCGTGTCCGGCGTGCTCTTCATGCGCGTGCCCGGCAGATACCCCAGGCAGTAGACGTCGCTGCACAGGAACGACCCGCCGCGCATCACGCGCTTCTCGACGCCCGGCTCCATGGGATCGAAGCTGCTGTCCGGGCCGCGCGGATCCACCCGCGCCGCCCCGCTGCCGTAACCATCGGGCCGGTACCGGTCGGCGCACCACTCCCAGACGTTGCCCGACAGATCGCACGCGCCGAACCCGTTCGGCGGGAAGCTGCCCACCGGCGCCGTGCCGGCGAAGCCATCCGCCAGCTCGTTGCGCACCGGGAACTCCCCCTGCCAGATGTTGGCCTGCCAGCGCCCGCCGGGCACCTGATGGTCGCCCCAGCCGTAGCGCGCCTCGATCCCGCCGCGCGCCGCCCGCTCCCACTCCGCCTCGGTCGGCAGCCGCTTGCCGGCCCAGCGCGCATACGCCATCGCATCCCGCCAGCTCACCTGCACCACCGGATGCCGTTCCTTGCCCTGCAGCGAACTCCCCGGCCCCTCCGGGCGGCGCCAGCAGGCGCCAGGCACGTACTCCCACCAGCTGGCGAACTGCCTCAGGTCCACCGGTCCGCCCGCCGGCGGCCGGAACACCGCGGCGCCCGGCACCCGCAGCTCCGCCGGCACGCCGGGCAGTTCCGCCGCGGTCGGCGTGCGTTCCGCATCGGTGACATAGCCGGTGGCCTGCACGAACGCGGCGAACTCGGCATTGGTCACCTCGTGCGCGTCGAGCCAGAAGCCCGTCACCGTCACCTGGTGCCGCGGGGCATCGGCGTCGTCGCCGCCCATGACGAACGTGCCGCCGGGGATCCAGACCATGCCTTCCGGCGCGGGGTCCGCACCGCAGGCGGCCAGCAGGCAGGACAGCAGCCAGGGCACACGCACGGCGGACATCGCCAGGGCATCCTACCCACCGCCACCGCGCCGGGTCTGGAAAGGTTCCCGCGCACGACGCGCCGTTCTGCGGTGCAATGGGCGCCTTCCCCTTCCCCCAGGAGGCCTCCATGAAGCTTCGCGTCCTGTCCGCCGCGTTCGTCCTCTGCCTCTGCGCCATCCTCCCCGCCCAGGTCCCGCCCGAGATCGAGGCGGCCCGCGCCAACGTCCAGGCCGCCCAGCGCGACCTCGAGCGGGCCATGCAGCGCCTCCGGGAAGCCAACGAGCAGCTCGCCGGCGTCACCGCGCGGGTCGCCCAGCAGCAGCAGGCGGAGGTGCAGAAGACCCGCGCCCAGGCCCAGAAGGAGATCGAGAAGGTCCGCGCCCAGCACGAGCGCGAGCTGCAGAAGGCCCAGGCCACGCTGGCGCAGCAGGCCCGCGAGGCCCAGGAACAGCGCGAGAAGCAGATCCACGCCGCCCGCGAGCAGTTCGAGCGCCAGCGTGCCCAGATGGAGAAGCAGGCCGAGGCGACCCGCGAGCAGTTCGAACGGCAGCGCGCGGAGATGGAGAAGAACCGCGCCCGCGAGCAGGAGCGCGCTGGCCTGCAGGCCGAGCGCGAGCGTCAGCGCAGCGCCGAGCGCGGCGAGCAGGAGGCCGCCCGCGTGCGGCAGGCCCTGCAGCAGGAACTCGACAAGCTCGACAAGGAGGTCGAGGCGCTCACCGAGGAGCTGGAGCGGCTCGGCGCCGACGCCGAGCGCAGCCGCGCCCGCACCGCCCTGCAGCGCTCCCGCAGCAACCTGCAGCAGGCCCTGCGCGCGACCGACCGCAACTGCGCGCCCTCGCGCCGGCAGGTGCAGCAGCCGCCGGCCCCGCCCGCCGAGCCGGCGCCGAAGGTGATCAACTAGCGATCAGCCGGCCAGCGCCGCGAGCGCCCGGTCCAGGTCCAGCAGTTCGCCGGGACCGCCGTCGACCTGGCGCGCCACCACCACGCCCTGCTCGTCGAGCACGACCAGGCCGCCCTGCTGCCACGGATCGCCCTGCACGCGGCCCTGCCGGAAATCTCCGCGGAACGCCCGCCACATCCCGGTCAGGGTCGACCAGCGCAGCGTTCGCGCCGCCCCCTTCTGCATCCCGGCGCCGGCGAACGCCTGGCCGCCCGGATCGCACAGCACCGGTTCGTCGCGCAGGTGATCGGCGGCGAACAGCCGCGCCTGCGCCGGCGTGCCGGTCGAGACGAAGCACAGCCGCGCGCCCTTGGCGGCGACCTCCCGGGCCCGGCCGCGCACCTGCGCGGCCCGTTCGCGGCAGAAGATTCAACCGAAGTGGCGCAGGAACACCACCAGCAGCGGCCCGCCGCCGGCGACCTGGCCCAGGGTGGCGGGCCGGTCCTCGGTGTCGCGGAGCGGCACGTCGAGAAGCCCTGGGTTGGCGCTCATGCTCCCGCCTCCGCGGCGCCGGGACCGGCGAATGCTCGTTCGATGGCCCCGATATCGATCCTGCGCATCCCGAACATGGCCTGCATGGCCCGCCCAGCGGCGGCCCGGTCGTCCGCGAACAGGCAGCGTCGCAGGGCCGCCGGCACGATCTGCCAGGAAACTCCGAAGCGGTCCTTCAACCAGCCGCACTGGCTCTCTTCGCCGCCGTCTGCCACCAGCGCCGCCCACAGCCGGTCGGTCTCGGCCTGATCCGCGGTGCTGACCGCGATCGATGCGGCCTCGTTCAACTCGTACTGGGGCCCGCCATTCAGAGCCTGGAAGGGCACGCCGACCAGCGTGAACTCCACCAGCAGCGCCGGGCCGCCTGGCTGCAGACGCGTGACATCGGTGATGCGGGAGTCCGGCAGCAACGACGTGTAGAGACGTGCGGCGTCCTCGGCCTGCCCGTCGAACCAGAGGCAGGTGGCCACCTTGGGCGAAGCATGGGTCATGGGATCCGCATCATGCCGATGGCCCCGGCCGCCCGCACCACGTCGGGCCAGAACGCCGCGAAGTCCGCCGCCAGATCCGCGTCGTGCGCGCGCAGTTCCCGGCCGCCCTCGCCCAGCACCGTCGGCCGCCGCAGCCGATCTGCCATCCGCGACAACGCGGTGTCGACGTGCTCCACCTCGGCGTAACCGCCGAGCCAGTCCTGCGCCGCCATCCGCGGCCCCACCTCGCGCAGCCGTCCCGGCAGCCACGCCGCGTGCCGCTGCAGATCCGCGTAGACCTCGGCGGTGAACGCCCCGAGCGGCCGGCCGTCGCCGAAGCCCGCCCAGCCGCGGGCCAGGAAGTGGTCGTAGAACACGTCCACCAGCACGCCGGAGAAGCGGCGGAACGGCGGCCGGATCCGCTCCCGGCTGCGGCGGAACGCCGGGTGCGCGTCGGTGAACGCATCGAGCGCCCGGTGCATCCGGACGCCGCGCTGCACCGCTTCCGGCAGCGTGGCCACGTCGACGCCGTGCAGGAAGTCGCCCAGCAGGTTGCCGAGCCGCACCAGCGGCTCCGGCGGCGACAGCCGCAGGTGCGCGAGCCAGTTCACCGTCGCGGCGCACCGGCGGCGGCGCCGCCGCCTTCCGCCGGCGGCTCCTCGGCGGGCGGCGGCACCGGCAGCGGCGGCGCGTTCCGCACCGCCTCCACGTCGATCCGGAACAGCTTGGCCGCGGTCCGCCAGCGGATGTTGTCCTTGGCGGTCTCCGGCAGCTGCAGGTTCTCCATGAACTTGACGTAGGGCCCCATGCGCACCAGCGGCCAGTCGCTGCCGTACATGAGCTGTTTGCCCGGGTCGCCCATGTACATGATCATGTCCTTCACGCGCTGCACCATGTAGCGCTCGAACTCATAGGAGAACTCGCCCAGCGTCAGTCCGGAGAAGTCGGCGTAGACGTTGTCGTTCTTGTAGAGCACCTCGGCGGCGTCCTGGAACCACGGATTGCCCAGGTGGCAGATCACGAACTTCACCTCGGGGAAGTCCACCGCCACGTCGTCCACCAGCAGCGGGTGCGCCTGCCGCACCTTGGCCTGCTTCGAGTAGGTGTCGCCGCAGTGGATCATCACCGGCACGTCGTGCTTCTGGGCGATCCGGAACACCGTCTCCAGCGACGGGTCGTTGATCGCATACTTGTCGTAGCCGGGATACAGCTTGATGGCCTTCACCAGGCCGTCGCGGATCCGCTCCTCCATGTGGAACAGGTCGGTGCGGTTGTCGCCGCGCCAGCGCAGGCCCTCCACCAGGGTGAGGCGCGGATGGTGGGCGACGATCTCGAAGATCTCCTCGACGCTCGGCCGGTCGAGATCGACCTTGTAGCTGGTCAGCACCACCGCGTGGTCGACGCCGTGCTGGCCCATCTTCAGCAGCAGGTCGTCGATGTTCTCCCGCGTCGGCCGCCGCGTGGACTCGTGGTAGTTGTTGAGATGGACGTGGCAGTCGATCAGCACGGGACGTGATGGTAGTGGCTCGCTGCAGCGCGCGGAACCCGGCGCCGCGGAAGCTCGCCCAGCGTGCCCACCGACGCTTGCCGCCTCGGCCGGGCCTGGCTGCAATGCGGCGATGCTCCGCCCCCTCGCCGCGGTCCTGTCCATCCTCGCCGCCCTGCCCGCCCAGATCGGCCCCGCCGAGCGGGCGCCCCTGATCGGCACGGTGCTCGACCCGGAAGGCCAGCCGGTGGCCGGCGCCACGGTGGAGGTGTTCCGCGAGGCCGGCGAGGGCACCGCGATCCTCGACCTCGAGTACTCGCATTCGCGCATCCCCTTGGCCCGCACGCCCACCGACCGGCTCGGCCGCTTCGCCCTGCAGCTCCCCGTCGGCCTGCCCTGCGACATGCTGGTCGATGCGCCGCCCTTCGCCTTCTGGCAACGGCTGGACGTGGTCCCCGGCGAACCCCTGACGGTGCAGCTGGAACCCGGCGCGGTCTTCCACGGCCGCGTGCACCTCGCCGACACCGGCGCGCCGGCCCCCGCCAGCCTGCGCGCCTTCCAGGCCGACGGCCCCCATCCGGAACTCGGCCGCACCGACGCCGAGGGCCGCTTCCGCTTCGAACGGCTGCCGTCGGGGACCTTCACCATCGAGGTCAGCCCGGACGCCGCCGTGGCGCCCCATTGGCAGCGCGTGACGTTCCAGCAGGGCGAGGCCACCGGCCAGGACTTCCCCGTGGCCAAGGGCACGGTGCTGACCGGCCGGGTCACCGACGCCGCCACCGGCGCGCCGATCGCCAATGCCCGCATCGGCGAGAACTGGACCCTGCGCCGGGCGGTCCGCAGCGGCGCCGACGGCCGTTTCGAGCTGCGCGGGTTCGGCGCCCGGCAGAACGGCGAGCTGGTGTGCGTCGCATATGGCTACGTGCGGGCGCAGGTGCCGATCCCGGACGACCTCGGCGAAGCGCACGTGCACGACTTCGCCCTCGACCGGGGCCTGCGCGCCACCGGGCAGGTGCTGGCGCCGGATGGTACGCCCGCGGCCGGCGCCTATGTGGCGCTGGTCGGCATGGTGCACGAGGGCGGCAATCACTACTTCTGCTGGCCGGCCACCCGCACCGGCCCCGACGGCACGTTCGCGGTGAGCGGCCTGCGCCAGGACCTCGCCGGCACGCTGCTCGTGCGGCAACCGGGCTGGGCGCCGCTGGTCTATCACCTGCCGGAGCCGAGGGACGGGGTCCTGCGCGCGGGCGTGATCCGGCTGCAGAAGCCGCAGGTGGTGCGCGGGGTGGTCACCGGCGCCGACGGCAAGCCCGCGGCCCGGCAGAAGGTGGCGCTGTGGGGCACCAACGACGACCGGTCGGCGCTGGCGCCGGATGGGGTCGGCCCGCGGGCGCAGGGCCGTGGCGGCTGGGATCTGCTGAAGATGTACCTGGGGATGCGCGAGATGCGCACCGACGACCACGGCGCCTTCGCCTTCGGCGACGTGGCACCCGGCGACTATCAGGTGGTCCTCTACAGCGAACGCAATGAACGGGTCATCGGCGTCGAGGTCACCGTGAAGGCCGGCGCGGATGCGGCACCGTTGCAGCTCTCGCGGTAGCCGGAGGCCGACCCAGCGCCGTCTGCCGACGGCAGCAGTGCCGAATCAGCACTTCCCTCACGGCACGAACGTCATCCCCACCGGATTGCTGAGCCGCAGCCCCAGCGCGCCATCCAGCAGCACGGCCTGCGCGTCGATCACGCCGCGCAACACCGCCGGCGTCGGCACCCCCACCACGGCCTCGCCGTTGCCGTCGGTGATCGCCCGCGGATCGCCGAAGAAGCCGAGCACCAGCGGCGCCGACTGCCCCGGGTCCAGGTTGGCGATGCCGAACGGATACACCGTCCCCGGCTGCACCGATGGTCCGATCATGATCGCGAACGCCGTCGCCGGCGCGCCGGTCACCGACAGGAACACCGTCCCGCCGGCCCGCACCGGCCGGCCCGGCAGGCCGTAGCCGCCGAACGCCCACTGGTCCACCCGCAGCGTCGCCGCGCAGTGCATCCCCTGCACGCCGGGCCGCACCGGCCGGTCCTGCAGGTAGATCCGCACCTCGTCGGCACCCTCGTCGGTCGAGATGATGTCCAGCAGCCCGTCGCGGTCGAAGTCCATGGCGCCGGCGCACGACGCGTTCTGGCTGGTGGGCAGGGACCAGCGGCCGCCGAAGTTGCCCTGGCCGTCGTTCCACCAGAGGTCGTGCCGGGCGCTGCCGTAGCACGACACGATCGCGTCCAGATCGCCGTCCCCGTCCAGGTCGGCCAGGTCCGCCGACACCGGCGTGCCGCCGCAGGGATACGTCGTCGTCGAGATCAGCCCGCCAAGGCCATCGCCCTTGACGATGCCCATCGTGTTGGTCGTGCGGTTGGCGGTCATGATGTCGAGGTCGCCGTCGCCGTCCACGTCCCCCACCGCCACCTGGAACGGCCGGCCGCCGCAGTTGCGCGAGGCGCCGAGCGTGAAGCCGCCGTTGCCGTCGGCGAGCAGCAGGGACACCGTGCTGCCGGTGTCGTTGCCGACCACCAGGTCCATGCGGCCGTCGCCATTCATGTCGCAGGCCATCACCCCGTCCTCGCCGCTGCCGGCGTTGAAGGCCACCGCCGGCGCGAAGGTGCGGTTGCCGAGGTTGCGGAACAGCAGCACATTGCTGCGATTGCTGGTCACCACGTCGGCCCAGCCGTCGGCGTCGGCGTCCAGCACGGTCACGCCGTGGGCGCGGCCGCCGGTCGGCAGCACCACCGGCGGCAGCAGGCCGCCCTGGCCGTCGTTGAAGAACACCGCCGCCGAGAAGCCCTGCAGGTTGCCGGTGCACAGGTCGGTGAGACCGTCGCGGTCGAAGTCGGCGCTCTCCATCGGGCTCGGCTCGCCGTGGCCCGGGCAGATCACGTAGGGCGCGGCGTTGCCGCAGCCGTCGTTCTTCATCAGCCGCAGGTCCGAACTGGCCTCGTTGGCCGCGGTGATGTCCGGGCTGCCGTCGCCGTCGATGTCGGCGCCGTGCGCGCCGTAGGTGATGATCCCCACCGACGGCGAGCTGCGCATCGGGATGATGCGCTGCAGGGTGAAGGTGCGCGTGCCCGGCGCCGGCGCCGTGCCGAACATCGCGGCGAAGCCGCCGCCGAGCGTGTTGCCGTCCAGCGCCCGCACGTTCCGGGTCAGCGCCACCACCACCATCTCGCCGGCGAAGAACGGCCGGGCCGGCTGGAAGGTGAGGCGCGTGCCAGCGCCGTCCAGGGACCACTGGCCGGGCGTCACCCCGGACAGCCGGCCGAACACCATGGCGTTGCCAGCCAGCGACGCGTTCTGGATCGGCCGGTCGAAGGTGAGCGTCACCGGCGTGCCGCAGGGCGCGCCGACCCGCGCGTTCTGCGGGTCGCTGGCCAGCACGCGGAGTGCGGTCTGGGCGGGAGCGGTGGAAAGGGCTACGAGCAGGAGGAGGGCGAAGGCGCGCAAGGCGGGTCCCTTCGGGGCGGCGCGGGCGGCGCCATGCTAGCCGCAGCCCGCCTCCCCGCCAGCCGCCTGCGCCGGCGGGAACTGCGCCGCCAGCCATTCCTGCACCTTCGGCCCCGCCGCCCGGGCGATGCCGTCGGCGCCCTTGCCGTACAGATACGCCTGCAGCGCCACCATCGTGCCGCCGCAGCCGAATGCGCCGGCGTAGAGGGTGCCCGGCCCGGGCTCCTCGAGCCGCACGAGCAGCGTGCGATTGACCGCCGATTCGCCGAGCCGATCGATCACGCCGGCGATCGTGACGCCGGGCGCCACCGTCGCCGACACGCGCTGCCCGGCCTTCCGGCCGGCGAGCTGCAACCCCGCGGCGAACTTCGCCCAGGCCTCGGCGAGCGGCGCCGCCGCCATGGCATTGGCCTGGATCTGCGCCGCCGGCTGGCCGGCGAAGCTCTCCAGGTAGCGGCGCAGCACGGCGAAGTAGCCGGGCCAGCCATGTTCGGTGCCGGTGAGCTGGTCGTCCCAGTCGTCGGTGCTGGCGAACATGCTGTGCACGACGCGCACGAGACACCTGCCGCCGCCCTTGGCCTCGACGGTCCACTCGGTGGCCATGGCCGGCATCTCCGGCGCCCAGCCCGGCGATTCGGCGGCGAAGCGGAACGGCGGCTCGAACGCCGTGATCTTCGCCGACGAGACCATGCCGCCACCGAAGTCGCAGGTGGTGGTGCCGCCGACCTTCGGCTCCAGCGTGGTCGGCACGAACCAGGCCGAGATGCCGGGCCCGGTGGCGATCGCCTGCCAGACCTGCTCGGGGGTGCCGGGGACTTCGACTTCGACGCGCACGCTGCGGCGGCCGTCGGGATGGCGTTCGATGCTCATGGGTTCTCCGTCGGGGGATCGGTGTCGGGGTGGGCAGTCGGGAGGGAAGCAGACGGCGGCGCCGCGATCGGATGGGCGACGACGACGAGTCGGTGCCAGCGGCTGCCGGTCGTCTCGGGGCTGTGGTAGCGCGCCGCCAGTGCGGCGATGCCAGCACTCAGCTCCTGGCTGAAGCGCGCGCGTTCCTCGGCGGAACGGAACGCGATCTCGGTGTCGATCGACAGCGTCGCGAGCCGCTGGCCGGAACGCGTCGCGGTCCGCAGCAGCCTGCCGACCTCGCGCACGGCGCGCGCCACCAGCGCCAGCAGATAGCTCGCCGACAGGCGGTCGGCCGTGCGGCCCGGATCGACCGCCAGCGGGCCGAGCGCCGCCGGCGACACCAGGTAGGAACGCGCGGTGGCCTGCACCTGCCGCTCGGTGATGCCGCCCCACCGCCGCGTGCCGACCTCGCGCAAGAGCCCGTGGGCCTGCAGCGCGCGCAGGTGGTAGTTGACCTTCTGCCGCGACTCACCGAGGCGCTGCGCCAGCACCGCGGCACTGGCGGGCTCGGCCAGCGCGGCGAGCAGGCGGCTGCGGGCCGGCTCCAGGGCCACCGCCGCGGCGGCAGGGTCGTCGAGCACCTCGATCTCGGCAGGGAGCGGCACGGGCACCATGCCGGAAGCTGAGCCTTGAAAAATCGGCTTGTCAAGGGCGAGGGCCGGCGCCCATCTTGGCTCAATGATCGCAACTCAAGTAAAATAAGGAGTTTACGATCACAATCCTCAGCGAGATCGAGAAGCGGCCTCACCCTGACGGTAGCGCTCGAGCCGCTCCCGGAAGGCTGGGCTCACGTTCTCCCCGATGCCCTGGATCGCCCGTTCCTGCAAGGCCACCGCCGAAGCGGCGTCGCCATTCTCGAAGCGGGCCAGCGCCACGGTGTCGAGGTACATCGGGGTCTCCCAGCCGGGGATCGCTTGCATGGCCTCGGCCGCGCGGAGCGCCACCGCGCGGGTCACGGCCAGGTGCTCGGCGTCGGTGAGCAGGCGCCAGGCGAAGCTGTTGAGCTCCGTGAGCTGCCCCGTCAGCGCAGCCACCACCTCGCGCCCGCACGCGTCGATCCGACCCGCGTCGGCGCCCAGTTCGACCAGCAGATCGAAGCGCAGGAGTGCGGTCGGCCCGGGACCGAGCCGCGTCCCGGCCGCGTCCAGCAACTGCAGCGCCGCCCGCGCCAGCGACTCGCGGGGCGCGTGACGGACCAGGAGGGCCTCGGCGGGGTCGGTCCGCGGCCGCGGCAGCACCTCGCGGACGAGCGCCACCAGTTCATATGGCCGCTCCGCGAACTGCGCCGCCAGGGCTTCGGTGGTCGCGGCCAGCGCGGCGTCGCCGACCGCGTGCGCCGCCAGCAGGCGCGCGGTGGGAAAGCGCAACCCGGGCGGCGTCGCCGCCGCCGCATCGAGCGCCTGCCAGGCGTCCGTCGCGCCGTCGAGCAGGCGGCCGGTGCTGGCGAGGGAATGCACCAGGATGCCGAGTTCGAGCGGGTGCTCGCGGACCGCGGCGATCGCCTGCCGCACGAGTCCATTCCGCGCGGCCGGGGTGCGCTGCGCCGCGATGCGCCAGTTCCAGCCGGTGACGCTGCGGCCGTCGGTCGCCAGCACCCGCTTGCCGATCGCGTCGAGCGTCGCCCAGTCACCGGCCTGCCGCGCCGCCTGCGCCGCCGCCCAGCGCTCGTCGATCACGTCGGCGGCCGGCGACGGCCAGGCTCCGGCCAGCAGGCGCGCGACGCAGTCGTCGGCGTAGGCGGGATGGGTGAAGGCGGCGATCCGGCCGCGGGGATCCACCACCCAGGTGGCCGGGATGCCGTTGCGCCACCAGTTGCGTCGCCACTGCTTCTGCACCACGCCATCGCCGTCGAAGCCGATCGCGAAGCTCAGCTCATGGCCGCGCTCGGCGACGAAGCGGCGCACGGCCTCGAGCTGGTCCCAGACGGCGACAGCGACGACCTGGACGCCGTGCGGCCGGTAGCGGCGCTGCAGTTCGTCGAGGTGCGGGATCGCGTCGAGGCAGGGACCGCACCACGTCGCCCACAGCTCCACCACCACGATCTGGCCGCCGGCGCGCGGTTCCGGCGGCGGCGTGCCGTGCAGCCATTCGGTCACGGCGAGGGCCGGCGCGCGATCGCCTTCGGCGAGCGGCCAGGTGACGCAGCCGGCGAGCCCGCCGCCGGCGGCGAAGAGAGCGACCAGGACGATCCACAGCCAGCGGCGACGGGCAGTCATGCCGCCAGCGTAGCCCGGCCTGCGGGATCCCGCGTCGCCGCGCGCCGCAGGGGGTTGACCACATCGCCGAGCCTGCTAGCGTTCCGCCCCTCGCAACCCGGAGAAGACCATGGCAAACATCTGCATCGCTGTGTCCGACCTCCGGCCTCTGCGCGACGGAACGCGGCTCGCCTAGCGAGCCGATCCATCTGCGGCGGCCGGCCTGGAGTCTGTTTCCACGTCAGGACCCGTTCTGGCCGCACGCACGGGGTGCGTGGCGGCCCCCCTCACCCGCAGATGAACCCACACTCCCAGGGTCGCGCACCGCGACCCGACCCGAAGACGCTGCAACTCTGTACCCAGGTCGCCGAGGCGCTGACCTACGCCCTGGGTGATTCCAAGGATCCGCTGCTGTGGGACCTGGTCGTCGACCAGGTCCGGCCGATGCCCGATGCCAGCCACCTGCTGGTGGTCCTGCAGGATCCCTGTGCCCATGGGGTGGCCGCCGCGCTGGCGGCGCTCGACCGGGCCCAGGGCTTCCTGCGGCGGGCGGTGGCGGCATCCATCTCCCGACGACGGGTGCCCCAGCTCTCGTTCACCCTGGTGCCGCCGGAGGTGGCGCCATGACCCGGGTGCATCGCTGGCTGGTGGAACCCCTGCCGCGGAACGTGGCCCAGGCGCTCGAGCGCCTGGGCCGCGCGCCCGGCGTCCGCCACGTCGCCGTCATGCCCGACGTGCACCTGAGCGAACACGTCTGCGTCGGCACGGTGGTCGGCACCGAGGACGTGCTCTACCCGCAGGCGGTGGGCGGCGACATCGGCTGCGGCATGGCGGCGCTGCCGCTGCGGGCCACGGCCGAGGCGCTGGCCACCGCCGAACGGGCGCAGGCGCTGCTCCTTGCCCTGCAGCAGGCGGTGCCGGTGGCGCGGCAACGCGCGCCGGTCACCGACGCGCTGCCGGAACTGTCCGACCCGGCGCTGCACCACGCGGTGCGGCGCGATGCCCGCATCGAGCTGGGCACGCTGGGCCGCGGCAACCACTTCCTCGAGGTGCAGAAGGACGCCGGCGAACGGCTGTGGCTGATGGTGCACAGCGGTTCGCGCGCGGTCGGTCCGACGATCCTGCGGCACCACCTGCAGCGGGGCCGCAAGGTGACGGGCGGCCTCGTCGCGCTGGCCGCCGCGGAATCCGACGGCCGCGCCTTCCTGCACGACGTCGGCGTGGCGCTCGACTACGCCGCCCGCAACCGCCGGGCGATCGCCGAGGCGGCGATGGCGGCGATCGAGGCCGTGCTCGGCGCCGGCGCCGACTGGGACGGCTGGTTCGACTGCCAGCACAACTTCGTGCGGCAGGAGGATCATGGCCACGGTCCCCTGTGGGTGCATCGCAAGGGCGCGATCTCGGCGCGCACCGGCGAACCCGGCATCATCCCCGGCTCGATGGGCAGCCGTTCGTTCCACGTCCAGGGCCGCGGCTGCACCGCGGCGCTCTGTTCCAGTTCGCACGGCGCCGGCCGGCGGCTGGCCCGCGGCGCGGCCCAGCGGCAGATCACCGTGCGCGACCTGCAGCGCGACATGCGCGGCGTGTGGTTCGCCGAGCACCGCTCCGCCGACCTGCGCGACGAGGCGCCCGGCGCCTACAAGGACATCGGCGCGGTGATGCGGGCGCAGCGCGAGCTGACCCGGGTCGAACGGGAACTGCTGCCGGTGCTCAGCTACAAGGGGGCCTGAGCCCTCAGGCCCTCGCGCGCGCCGCGGGCGATGGCGCGCCGGCGGGCGTCGTGCAGGCGCGCCGCCGCCGCGGCGTCGGCGGGTTGCACGAGATCGAACCCGCACCGGGCCCAGTCCGGGTCCGCGGGATCGACGCCCAGTTCGGCGATCGCGTCGGCGCCGCAGACGAAGCACTGGCCGCGGAACGGCAGCAGGTAGCCATTGGTCTCGGCCCTGGCCGCGCTGCCCTCGCCGTGCCCGGCGAACCAGGCGAACAGGAAGCCGCCGAGCGCAGGCGCGTGCCAGCACGGCGGCGACTGCAGGGCGCGCAGCAGTTCCGGCCAGGAACCGTGACCGTGCTCGTCGGCCACCACCGCCAGCGCGTGCTTCTGGCGCGCGCGTTCCCGCAGCGCGGGCAGGTCGGCGGGATCGAGGGCGGCGAACGAACGCAGGCGCTGGAAGCGCCGGGCGGCAGGCTGCGCGCGGGCCGGCTCGGCCGAACGCAGGTCCTTCAGGAGGCGCCGCGCCTCGGCGCGGCAGCGGGCGATGGGATCGCCCGCGGGAACGGGATCATCGGACACGGGAACACTCCTTGGCGTGAACGCTGCGCGCCCGACGTGTGCAGCTGACCAGGAGTCCAGCGTGGACGACCCGGATCGAACGGGAGGGTGAGCGTGGCTCTTGCTCGGGCAGCGGCGCCCCTCGGCGCCGGGCGGGATTCACGCACGCAGGTGGCCTGGCGTCAAGGGCCGCCCGGGGCCACCTTCGGACTACACCCGGGAGCAGACGGCGTTGCTCACCTGGATCCCGGTCATGAGCAGCATGCCGCCCTGCGCAAAGAGCATGGCGCCGCGTACGCCCGGCCCGTCGGGGATCGCCAGCGAGAAGCGAGCTTCGCCGTCGGCGTCGGCGATGCCGAACAGGAACAGCTGCGGGTCGATCAGCAGGGTGCCGATTCCCGGCAGCGGCTGGTGGGCCGCGGCGACGCCGAGGCCGAGGAGCACCGGCGCGCCGGCGGGGAGACGCTCCAGTTCGTAACGCAGGGTGCCATCGGGCGACGGCACGCCGAGGCCGCGCAGGCGCAGCGGCGTCGTCGCCGGGTCGGCCGCGCCATAGGCGATGTGCCCGGCGGGGAATGGCCGGTTCCGCCGTTCGGGCGTCGGCCGCGGGAAGGTCACCAGCAGCCCAGGGGCGGCTTCGAGCCGGCCGGTGGATTCGTCATCGCGCTGCAACCCGAACACGAAGTGGTCGATGGCGACGAGGCCGCCCGGCGCGAACAGCGCGACCTCTTCGCCGTTGCCGCTGAGCCGGAACGTCGCATGCAGCGGGCCCTCCAGCGGCTCATTGTCGGCCCAGATCAGCAACTGGCGTCCGGCGGGCACGATCGTGCCATTCGGCACGGTCCACCGGGTCGGCGCCGCCACATCGTCCGTCAGGTGGTAGCCGGAGAGATCGACGTCGACGAGACCGCGGTTGTGCAGCTCGATCCAGTCGTCATGGTCGCCGGCGGCGTCGGTGAGGCCGGCCACGTTCTCGGCGAGCACTTCGTGGATCTCGACGAGCGGCAGCGTCGGCCGCACGGTCAGGAGCAGGTCGTGCACGGCGCTCCACTCGCTGCCGTTCAGCGTGCGCGCGCGCAGCAGCATCGAAGCGTTGACGGTGAGCACGGTGCCGCTGCCGGCGTTCTGGCCGACGGGCAGGCCGCCTGGGCCACGGGGGTCCGCGCCGTCGATCTGGAAGTAGACGGTGCCAGCTGCGGTGGCGCGCGACAGCGTGATCGTCGTGCCCGGCGTGACCCAGGCTTCGGTCACGGTGATCTCTCTGGCCGGCGTTCCGGTCGTGAACACGGGGGGATCGATCGTCGGGTAGAGCAGGGGATGCGCCACCGGCACGGCGGTGTTGCGCAGCGCGGCGACCAACTGGGGCGTGTTGCCGACGAACATCGCGCGCACGGCATCGGTATAGGGCAGCCAGTCGTTGTTGCGCGTCCACGTGACATTGCGTGGGTCGAAGCGGCCCCAGCGTGCCGACTCGCCGACCACGCCGAACCCGCTCCGCGCGGTGATGCGGTTCCAGCGCTGCAGCGTGTTCTGCTCCGACATCGGCCCGTCGTTGTGGAACTGGCGATAGACACGATCGGCCAGGGCGAGCCGGAAGTCGGCAGATCCCTGGCAGCCGCGCCACAGGATCGAGATGTCGCGGGGACCGTTGAGCAGTTCGGCGACGAGCCGCGCTCCATCGTGCGGGGGCCCCGGGCGGTGCGGCAGATTGATCCAGGAGTCCTCGGTATCCCAGACGAAGAACCGCACCCTGCCGTTGGTCGGCAGCGACCGGTTGCCGGCATACCAGTTGTTGTTGTTGCCGCCGAAGGATGGCCAGTCGCCGCCGCCGCACGCGGTCCAGTACATGATGTAGTCGGCGAAGCCGTCGACATCCAGCCGCGCCTGCACCGTCGGCCACGACGCCGCGCCGGCGATCAGGCCGTTGAACCACGCCGGGTCGCCGTCGAGCGTCCCGCTGTGGTTGCGTGCGAAGTAGTCGTTCTTGCTGCCGCCGAACGTGTCCGACCAGAAGCTCGATTCGGGCCGTTCGGTGGGGTTGTAGAGCCCCCAGTACAGCCCGTTGAGGTACAGGTGCACGAACAGGCCGCGGGGGCCGAAGCCGCTCATGGCGATCTGCGATGCGCGGCCCATCTCGTCGACGCTGAACGAGTAGCGGCCCGCACGCAATGCATCGTTGTAGAGCAGGCCATCGTTGAAGCCCGCCCGCAGCACCAGCCCGTCGAAACTCGTGATCCCGATGCCGTGGCCCTCCGCCGCGTCGCGGAACAGGTCGTGCCGCCACTTGTCGGCGCCATACTGGCTGCGGAAGTAGACGCGGATCGCGCGCTTGTTCTGCGTCCACGAGTGCGGCGTGAGTCCGCAGTCGACCTGGTCGTCACGGCCGTCCGGATGCATGACCTCGATCGAGCCGGGCACTTCGACACTGCCGGTACTGCCGCGCACGAGCCCGGCCGAGCCGAACACCTGTGCGTACGGGGCGACCACCGACATCGTCGGCAACGTGGCGAGATCCGCGAGTATGCGTCCTGCGTAGAGCGGCGAGTTGACGACGTTCGGGTCGACGTCGAATGCGACCGCCGTGGTGAAGCCGGCGGGCCGCGTCTGCGTGAGCACGCGGCTGCGGAACACGTAGGTCACGGTGTCGACGTTGGTCGGAGTCATGCCCGGAGCGAACGCGTAGGCGCGCACGACGACGGCGGGGGTCAGCGGGCGCCGGCCACCGTTGGTGCTGAGCGGGTCGATGGTGACCGTCAGCGAGTTCGGCCCCTGCACGGCGGTGGTCGACGTGCGCGGATCGCTGCAGTCCAGGGTGTAACGGATCGTCGCACCCGGCGTGGTCGTCGTGATCACCACGGCGAACGGCGTGTCGTAGAGCCCCCGCGGCACCGAGAACTGGGTGTCGGCGACCTGTGCCTGCGCAGTCACGGCGGGCTCGATCACCGCGAGGAGGAGAAGGGCGGCGAGGAATCGGTGGAGCATCGAGCTTCC
>CAZMGG010000067.1:0-29716 GCA_964565715.1 uncultured candidatus Brocadiaceae bacterium
CTACATGTACGACGCCTCGGTGTTCGAGATCTGCCGCACGCTGAAGCCGTCGGCCCGCGGCGAGCTGGAGATCACCGACGTCAACAACGAGTACCTGCGGCGGGGCAACCTGACCTGCGAGGTGCTGAAGGGCTGGTGGACCGACGCCGGCACCTTCGAGTCGCTGCACCGCGCCGCCGGCATGATCCGCGAGGGCGGCGCCAACCGGATGGACCTGTGACGCGACCCGACTTCCTGGTCACCGGCGCCCAGGGCCAGCTCGGCCGCACCGTGATGCGGCAGCTGCAGGAACGCGGCCGTACGGCGCTTGGCGTCGACCTGCAGGAGATGCCACTGGAGGACCAGGACAGCATCCGCAAGGTGATCGGCACCGAGCGGCCGCGCTTCGTGCTGCACTGCGGGGCGCTGACCAACGTCGATGGCTGCGAGCAGGACCCGGCGCTGGCCGACCGGGTGAACGGCCACGCCACCGGCTTCATCGCCGAGTCCTGCGTCGGCATCGGCGCGGGCCTGCTCTACGTCAGCACCGACTTCGTCTTCGACGGCACCCAGATCGGCACGCCCTACGCCGTCGACGCCGTCCCGGCGCCGGTGTCGGCCTACGGCCGCTCCAAGCTGCTCGGCGAGCAGGCGGTGCTGCGGCACGGCCGCCCGGACTTCTACGTGGTGCGCACGTCGTGGGTGTTCGGCCCCGGCGGCAACAACTTCCCCAAGGCGATCCTGGCCCGGGCCCGCTCGGGCCAGCCGGTGCGGGTGGTCACCGACCAGGTCGGCCGGCCGACCATGACCCACGACCTCGCCGAGGCGATGATCGATCTGGCGCTCGGCAGGGCCGCGGGCGGCATCTACCACGCCAGCAACGAGGGCCAGTGCTCCTGGCACCAGTTCGCGGTGGACGTGCTGCGCGAGGCCGGCCTCGGCGACATCCCGGTCGGCACCATGACCAGCCAGGAGCTGGACCGGCCGGCGAAGCGGCCGGCCTGGTCGGTGCTCGACACCAGCAAGCTGGCCGAAGTCCGCGGCCGTCCCCTGCCGCACTACCTGGACGCGCTGCGGCGCCATCTGCAGATCGAGCTGAAGGAATCCAAGCAGTGAGCAAGGTCCTGGTCACCGGCGGCGCCGGCTTCATCGGTTCCAACTTCGTCCGCATGCTGCTGCACGGCAGCGCCCACGAGGTGGTCAACGTCGACGCGCTGACTTACGCGGGCAACCTGGAGAACCTCAAGGACGTCGAGCACAACGAGCGCTACGCCTTCGAGAAGGCCGACATCACCGATGCGGCCGGGATCGACGCGATCTTCGCCCGCCACCGGCCGGACTACGTCGCCCACTTCGCCGCCGAGAGCCACGTCGACCGCTCGGTGCTGGACGCCACGGCGTTCATCCAGACCAACGTGGTCGGCACCCAGGTGCTGCTGGACAAGGCCCGGACCTACCAGGTCAAGCGCTTCGTCCACGTCAGCACCGACGAGGTCTACGGCTCGCTCGGCGCCTGGGGCTACTTCACCGAAGAGACCCCGCTGCAGCCCAACTCGCCCTACTCGAGCAGCAAGGCCGGCTCCGACCTGCTGGTGCGCGCCGCCGTGCACACCCACGGCATGGACGCGGTGATCACCCGCTGCTCGAACAACTACGGGCCCTTCCAGTTTCCCGAGAAGCTGATCCCGCTGATGATCGCCAACGCGCTGGAGGGCAAGAAGCTGCCGGTCTACGGCGACGGCCGGAACGTGCGCGACTGGATCTACGTCACCGACCACTGCGAGGGCATCAGGCTGGCGATGGAGCAGGGCCAGAAGGGCGAGGTCTACAACTTCGGCGGCAACAGCGAGCGACGGAACATCGAGGTGGTGAAGACCCTGCTGCGCCTGCTCGGCAAGGGCGAGGACCTGATCCAGTACGTGAAGGACCGGCCGGGCCACGACCATCGCTACGCCATCGACGCCACCAAGGCCCGCGCGACGCTGGGCTGGACGCCGCGCCACAGCTTCGAGGAAGGGCTGCGGCAGACGGTCGACTGGTACCTGCAGAACAAGGAGTGGTGGCAGCGGGTGCGGTCGGGGGCCTACCAGGCCTACTACCAGCAGCAGTACGGCGCCCGCTGAGCCCGGTGCCGCCGGATCGCCGCCGCGGCCGCGCCGGGATCCCGTCAGGTCCGGCCGCCGCAACTGCCGATGACACCAGCAGGAACGGCGTGGTCCGCGCTTTGCGGCACGGCTCCGCCTTCCTACCATGCCGGTGCGCCGCCCGGTCGCGGCGGCCGGACCATGCGCGTGCAGAAACCTACCCTACGCCGATGGCTGTCCCTGTTCGTGGCCCTGCTGCCGCTCTGGCTGTGCGCCTGCGGCGGCTACGAGGACAAGCGGATCCGCGAGCTGATGCACGAGAAGGGCTTCGGCACGCGGGCCGACGGCAACGCCACCCTGGAGACCTACGTCGCCGGCGGCGACGCGGTGGAGTTCACCCTGTCGCCGGTGGCCTGGCAGCAGCCCGACGCGGAGAAGCTGTTCCTGCTGACGCGGCCGCAGGCGGTCGGCATCGATGGCACGATCCTGATCCCGTACGTCGGACCGGTGCAGGTGCTGGGCAAGACCGAGGCCGAACTGGCGCAGCTGGTGAAGAGCCTGCTGCGGCCGATCTTCCCGTTCGAGGTGGACGTGCAGGCGCGGGTCCGCAACCTGGGCAAGGTCTACTACGCGTTCGGCGAGACCCAGAAGCGCGGCGTGATCGGCCTGGACAAGGCCGACCTGACCCTGCTGGAGGCGGTGGCGCGGATCGGCTGGACCGATCTGGCCAACATCGGCCGGGTCTACCTGATCAAGCCCGACGCCGAGAACCCGCTGGTGCTGGTGGTGAACCTGCGCGAGATGGTGCACACCGGGCTGACCGCCACCAACTTCCGGGTCAAGGAGAACGACATCATCTACATCCCGCCGACGTTCCTGGGCATGGTGGCGCGCATCATCGAGCGGCTGCTGAGCCCGGTGGCCCTGGCGGTGCAGACCGTGCTGGGCGTGGCGCGGATCCGGTGGGCCTACGAGGTCGCGTCCGGCGAGGTGGACGCCACCACCCTGCGGTTCTGATGGCCGGGCGGCTGTACCACCAGGCGGCGCGATGACCCAGCTCGACCTGCCGCCGATCTCGTTCCAGCGCTACCTGGACCTGCTGAAGCGACGGCGCTGGCAGGTGATCCCGGTGTCGCTGCTGGGCCTGCTGGTCGGCGGTCTGGTGGCGATGCTGATCCCGCGCTACTACGTGGCGGAGACGGTGATCAGCTACTCGCCGGCGCCGGGCAGCCAGGCCGAGGGCGCCCTCGAGGACCCGCTGGTGCAGCTGGTGGAGACCGCCAAGGCGACCCTGCCGTTCGCGGTGGGCGAGACCGCCGCGGCGATCGGCTGGGAGGGCTACGCGGCGATGGACCCGCAGCGCCAGCAGGAGTTCGAACGGGAGCTGCGCACGCAGATCGAGGTGTTCGACCAGAACCCCGGCCAGCAGCGCCGCTACGCCCAGCTCCGCATCACCTACCGTGACCTGGACGGGCCGCGCTCGGCCGCCTTCCTCAACCGGCTGGTGGAGATCTGGAAGACCCGGCAGCTGCAGGCCATGCGCGACAACGCCGCCGCGGCGCTGGCATCGGCCAACGATCGCGCCGACGGCGCGGTGCGGACCTTCGACGCGGCCAGCAACGAGGTCCGCAACCTCGAGCAGTACCACAACCTGCAGCCGGGCCTGTCGCCCCAGGACGAGGCGTTGCTCAAGCAGGAGGCCGAGCGGGCGCGGGCGGCGCTGCAGAAGGACCTGGACGAGGCGCACGGCCGCGTGCTGACCCTGGAGGCGGAGCGCAAGGCGCTGCAGGGCGAGTTCGAGCGGACCGAGCGGACCCAGCGGCCCGGCGACATGCCGATCCTGCCCGACGGTGACCCGCGGGTGGCGAAGCTGGTGGCGGAGATCGCCGCCGTCGAGAAGAACCTGAAGGGTATCCTGCCGGGACACACCGCCTACCGGATGCGTGAGTACCAGCTGCAGCAGCTGCGCGAGGAACTGCGCAAGCTGCTCGGCGACACCGGCGGCACCGCCGAGGGCGAGCTGCCCAACCCGCGCTGGCTGCAGCTGCAGCGCGACGTGCAGCAGAAGGAAGCCGAGTTGCTCGGCGCCATCGCCACCCGTGACCTGCTGCAGGCGCGTCTCGACGAGAAGGCGCAGAAGCAGCAGGTGCTGGCCGGCGTCTACCACGACTACCGCCGCCTGATGGAGTGGCTGAAGGAGGCCACCGAGAACCGCCAGGCGGCGCAGCGCGAGGTCGAGCGGCGCACCCAGATCCTCGGCGCGCTCACCAACGAGCGGCCGATCGACGTCAAGGCGCCGGCGGTGGTGCCCAAGCGCCCCACCGAGCCCAACGTCATGGTGGTGGCCTTCCTCGGCTGCGCCATCGGGCTCGGCACCGCCATCGGCCTGGTCCTGCTGCTGGACCTGCTGCAGGGCACCTTCAAGACCATCGACGACGTCGGCCGCGGCCTCGGGCTGCCGGTGCTGGGCGGGATGGCGCACCTGCAGACCGAGGAACGCCGCCGGCAGGCGGTCCGCAGCCGGCGCTGGGCGGTGGCGGTGGCGGGGACCACGGTGGTGCTGGTGGTGGCGGTGCTGACCATCTACTACGTCGATCCGATCCGCCTGCCGCCGCTGGTGCGCGACATCCTGTCGCTGGTGCTGGGCGGCTGAGCCCCGGGGCCACGAGCCGCCATGCGCGACCTGCTGGTCTTCCTGGTGGTGCTGATGGGGCTGCCGACGGCCTTCCGGCGGCCGTTCCTCGGGCTCCTGCTGTTCTCGTGGCTCGCCTACATGCGGCCGCAGGACCTGTGCTGGGGCTTCGCCCGCACCATGCGCTTCAGCTTCTTCGCCGGCTTCGCGATGATCGCCGGCTGGTGGGCCTACGAACGCGGCCGGCGGCCGTTCGCGGTGTGGGACGGCCGGGCCCTGCTGATGGTGGTGCTGGTGGTGCTGGTCTCGCTCAGCTACGCGTTCGCGCGGTTCCACGAGGCGGACTTCACGCGCTACTGGTTCGAGTTCCTGAAGATCATCGTCATCGCCCTGTTCACCACCGGCCAGGTCGACTCGCGGCAGCGCTTCCGCATCCTGGTCTGGACCATCGCGATCTGCCTCAGCTTCTACGGCATCAAGGGCGGCCTGTTCGGCGTGCTGTCCGGCGGGCGGCCGATCCTGCGCGGCCCCGGCGGCATGCTGGAGGACAACAACGACTTCGCCCTGGCCCTGGTGATGAACGTGCCGCTGCTGTGGTACCTCGGCATCAGCGAGAAGGCGATCCCCTGGGCGAAGACCGCCACGCGGATCGGGGTGGTGCTGACGGTGATCACCATCGCACTGACCGGCAGCCGCGGCGGCTTCCTGGCCCTGGTGGGCACGGCGCTGTGGATCGCCTGGCGCTCGCGCCGGCTGTTCCAGGCGGGCGCCGTCCTGGCGGTGCTCGGCGTGCTGTTCCTGGCCCTGGCGCCGCGGGAGGTGACCGAGCGCATCGCGTCGATCGCCCAGGGCGGCGCCGAGTCGTCGGCTGGCGCGCGGCTGATCGCCTGGGAGACGGCGCTGCGGATGATCGCCGACAACCCGGTGCTGGGGGTCGGCATGCGCAACTTCCAGCCGCGCTACCTGGAGTACGCGCTGGTGCCGCCGGGCGCCGAGCAGACCTCCTACGTGGCGCACAACAGCTACCTGCAGATCTGGGCCGAGAGCGGCACCCTGGCGTTCCTGGTCTACGTGGCGCTGCTGGCGTCGGTGTTCCTCTCCACGCGCCGCGTCTACCAGATCGGTCTGCGGCGGCCGGACCTGCCGTGGGCGCTCGACTACGCCCGCATGATGGAGGCGACGACGGTGGGCTTCCTGATCGGCGCCACCTTCCTCAACCGCGGCCACTTCGACCTGATCTACCACTGGCTGGGTCTGGTGACCTGCCTGCACGTGGTGACCTGGGCGGCGGTGCTGCGGCCGGCCACCGCCAGCGACGCATCGGCGGCGGCCGCGGCGACCGGCGAACGCGGCGTGGTCGCGCGCTGGCGCAGCCGGACCACCGTGGCCCGACGCTGGGAGAGGGCGACCTAGGCATGTGCGGCATCGCCGGCCTCTTCCACCACGACCGGGCCCGCCCGGTCGACCGGTCGCGCCTGCAGGCGATGACCGACGCCGTGCGGCACCGCGGCCCCGACGGCGAGGGCGTGCAGGTCGGCCCGGGCTACGGCCTCGGCCACCGGCGGCTGGCGATCGTCGACATCGCCCAGGGCCAGCAGCCGATGGGGCTGCCCGACGGCTCGCTGTGGGTCACCTTCAACGGCGAGATCTACAACCACGAGGAACTGCGCGCCGAACTGGAAGGGCTCGGCTGCGTGTTCCGCACCGCCAGCGACACCGAGGTGCTGCTGCACGGCTGGCGTCACTGGGGCGAGGCGCTGGCCTCGCGTCTGCGCGGCATGTTCGCCTTCGCCCTGGTCGACGTGGCGGCGCACCGGCTCTACGCGGCGCGCGACCGGCTGGGCAAGAAGCCGTTCTACTGGACGGAACGCGACGGCACCTTCGCCTACGCCAGCGAGCTGAAGGCGCTGTTGCAGGGCGGCCTGCCCGGCACGGCGCTGCGGCCTTCGGCGGTGGCCCGCTTCCTCTGCCTGCGCTACGTGCCGGATCCGGACGCGGTGTTCGAGGGCGTGCACAAGCTGCCGCCGGCGCACTGGCTGTCGGTGCGGGACGGCCGGGTGACGACGCAGCGCTACTGGCGCCTGTCGTTCGCCACGGCCGATCCGGCGCCGGCCGCGGCGCTGCAGGAACGCACCCTGGAACTGCTGGACGAGGCGGTGCGGATCCGCCTGATGGGCGAGGTGCCGCTGGCGCCATTCCTGTCGGGCGGCATCGACAGCTACGCGGTGGTGGACTGCATGACCCGCACGCTCGGCCGCGGCGTGCAGGCCTGCACCATCGGCTTCGACGACCCGCGCTTCGACGAACGGGCGGCGGCGCGCGCCTCGGCGCGGGCCTGCGGCGCCACCCTGCGCGAGGAGGTGGTGCGGGCCCAGGACCTCACCGACCTGGACTGGTACGACGACGTCTTCGACGAGCCGTTCAGCGACAGCAGCGCGGTGCCGACCTTCCACGTCAGCCGGCTCGCCCGGCGGCACGTCACCGTGGCGCTGTCCGGCGACGGCGGCGACGAGGGCTTCGCCGGCTACCGGCGCTACCTGTTCGACTGGCGCGAGAACCGCTGGCGGGGCCTGCTGCCGCGGCGCCTGTGGGGTCTGCTCGGCGCCGTCTATCCCAAGCTCGACTGGCTGCCGCGCTGGCTGCGCTGCCGCCGCACCCTGCAGAACCTGGCCTTGCCGGCGGATCTGGCCTACGCCCGCTCGGTGAGCGCCAGCCTGCCCGAGGAGGTCTTCGCCGTCCTGCGGCCGGAATGGCACGGTCCGGCCGGCGATCCCCTGGAGCCGGTGCGCGCCGCCTATCGCCAGAGCGACGCCATCGATCCGCTGCACCGCGCCGTGGCTGCCGACCTCGAGACGTGGCTGCCCGGCGACATCCTGGTCAAGGTCGACCGCGCGTCGATGGCGGTGGCCCTGGAGGTGCGGGCGCCGTTCCTCGACCACGTGCTGCTGGAGCACGCCGCCCGCATCCCGGCGGCCAGCAAGCTCGCCGGGGGCCGCACCAAGGCGTTCCTGCGCGCGGCGCTGGCCCGCCGGCTCGAGCCTTCGGCGCTGCAGCGCCGGAAGCAGGGCTTCTCGGTGCCGCTGCGCGACTGGCTGCGCGGCACCGCCGGCACGGCGCTCGAGGACATGCTCGGCGACTCCCGGCTGGGCGAGTGGCTCGATCCGGACGCGGTGCGCGGGCTGCTGCAGACCCATCGCCAGGGTGTGCGCGATCACGCCGAGCTGCTGTGGGCCTGCTACACGCTGGGCCGCTTCCTGCGCCGCTGGGGAGGCCCGTCGTGAGGCCCGGCATCCTGACCTTCACCAACCTGTTCCCGTCGGCGGCGATGCCGACCCATGGCCTGTTCGTGCGCGAACGGATGGCGCGGGTGGCGGCCGCCGGCGACTTCCGCTGGGAGGTGGTCGCGCCGGTGCCGAAGGTGGCGTTCGTGCTGCGCCAGGGCATCTACCGCCGCTGGGCCGAGGTGCCCGACCGGGAGCTGGTGGACTCGGTGCCGGTGCACCACCCGCGCTACCGGCACTGGCCCGGGTTC
This sequence comes from uncultured candidatus Brocadiaceae bacterium, assembly GCA_964565715.1. Classification (GTDB taxonomy): domain Bacteria; phylum Planctomycetota; class UBA1135; order UBA1135; family UBA2386; genus CAZMGG01. The sequence continues at coordinate 8,228 of CAZMGG010000067.1, forward strand.
TCGCTGCGGCGGCAGGCCGACGCGATGGCCGAAGGCGCCCGTTCGCTGGTGCGGGCGATCACCGGCTCTGGTCGCTGGCTGCTGGATGCGCACTACCTGTGGCCGGACGGCGTCGCCGCGGCGCGGCTCGGCCGCGAACTGGGCCTGCCCTACGCGCTCACCGCCCGCGGCAGCGACCTGAACGTGGTGGCCCAGGATCGCGCGGTGGCCTCGCGCATCGCCGAGGCGGCGGCGGGGGCCGCCTTCTGCGCGGCGGTGAGCGAGCCGCTCTGCGCGCGCTTCGCCGAGGTGGCGGGCCTGCCGCGTGAGCGGGTGCGGCTGCTGCGCAACGGCGTCGACCTGGATCGCTTCCACCCCGGCGACCAGGCCGCGGCCCGGGCGGCGCTCGGCCTGCCGGCGGCCGGCCGCTGGCTGCTCGGGGTGGGCCGGCTGGTGCCGGGCAAGGGCTTCGGGCTGGCCGCCGAGTGCCTCGCCGGGCTGCCCGCCGACGTCGGGCTGCTGCTGGTCGGCGACGGGCCCGAACGCGGGGCGATCCAGCGGCTGGGCGGCGAGCGGGTGCGTTGCCTCGGCGCGCTGCCGCCGGACCAGGTGGCGTTGTGCTACCGGGCCGCCGACCTGCTGGTGCTGCCGAGCGAACGCGAGGGCTGGCCCAACGTGGTCACCGAGGCGCTGGCGTCGGGCCTGCCGGTGGTGGCGAGCCGGGTCGGCGGCGTGCCGCAGATCCTCGGCGACCCGCCGCCGCCCGAACGCGGCGCCCTGGTGCCGCCCGGCGACGCGGCGGCGCTCGGCGCGGCCCTGGCGGCGACGCTGGCGGTGCCGCGGCAGCCGGCCGCGGTGCGGGCCTGGGCCGGGCAGTTCGGCTGGGACGAGCCGGTGGCGCAGATCGTGGCGCTCTGTCGCGACGCGCTCGCCACCGCCGGAGGGGCCGCGTGACGAGGCCCCTGCGCATCCTCTACCATCACCGCATCCGCGCCGACGACGGCCAGGCGGTGCACGTGCGGGAACTGATCACGGCGCTGCGGCGGCAGGGGCATCAGGTGCTGGAGTGCGCCCTGGTGCCGAAGGCCGCCGCGCCGCCGGCGCCGGCCGCCGCGGTCGCGGCGCCGCGGTCGCGTTCGTGGTGGCAGCGCGTCCGGCTGCCGCGGACCGCCGTCGAGGTGCTGGAGATCCTCTACTCCGCCCGCGGCCGCGCCCGGCTGCTGGCGGCGGGGCGGACCTTCCGGCCCGACGTGATCTACGAGCGCCACGCGCTGCACTGCCGCAGCGGGCTGGACGCGGCGCGCGAGCTCGGCGTGCCGCTGCTGCTGGAGGTCAACTCGCCGATGTGCCAGGAGATGCGGAAGCTCGGGCTGCTGCGCTTCCCGAAGCGGGCTGCCGCCACCGAACGGGCGGTGCTGCAGGGCGCCCAGCGTGTGCTGGCGGTGACCGGGGTGCTGGCGGACCTGCTGCAGGAGCTCGGCGCCCCCGCCGAGCGGCTGCAGGTGATCCCGAACGGCGCCCAGCCGGAGCGCTACGACGAGACCGCGCGGGCGGCCGGGCGGGCCCTGCGGACGCGGCTCGGCATCCCCGCCGACGGCTGCGTGCTCGGCTTCGTCGGTTACATGCGGCCCTGGCATCGGCTGGATCTGGCGCTGGAGGTGATGGCCGCCAGCGGGGGCGAGCGCCTACACTTGCTGCTCGTGGGCACGGGACCAGCGCTGCCATCGCTGCAGGACACGGCGCGGGCGAGAGGCCTGGGCGGCCGGCTGCACGCCGTCGGCGAGGTGGCGCCGGACCTCCTGCCGCCACACGTGCTGGCCTGCGACGCGGCCCTGATCCCGGCGATCAACGCCTACGCGTCGCCGTTGAAGCTGTTCGACTCGCTGGCGGCGGGCGTGGCAACGCTGGCGCCGGACCAGCCCAACCTGCGCGAACTGCTCGAGCACGGCCGCACCGGCATCCTGTTCGAGCCCGGCTCGGCCGGGGGCCTGCGCGACGCGCTGCTGGGGCTCTTGCGCGATCCGGCGCGGGCCGCCCGGATCGGTGCGGCCGGGCGGGAGGAGCTGCTCGCCCGCCGCTGGACCTGGGACGGCAACGCCGCGCGCGTCGCCGCCGCCGCCCGCGACCTGCTGGGAGGCGGGCGATGACGCCGTTCCTGCAGGTCTTCCTGCCGCTGCTACTGGCCTACGCCACCGCCCTGGTCTGGTGCTGGGACGTGTGGATGTTGCCCGACGGCTACTACTCGCACGGCCCGCTGGTGCCGCTGCTGGCCGCCGTCGTGCTGTGGCGCCGCCGCCGCCGGTGGGGCACCGTGCCGCGCCTGCCGGACGCGCGGGGCTGGTGGCTGCTCGGGCCGGGCCTGCTGCTGCACCTCGCTGGCGCGGCGCTGACCGTCGATTCGCTGTCGGCGCTGAGCCTGCTGCTGGCGGTGCCCGGCGCGGCGCTGCTGGCGCTGGGCCCGGCGCGCCTGCGCGGCCAGTGGCCGGTGCTGGGGCTGCTGGTCTTCACCATCCCGCTGCCGCTGTTCCTGACCGGCCGGATCGCCTTCGAGCTGAAGGAACTGGCGGTGCAGAACGGGCTGTGGCTCGCCAACCTGACCGGGCTGGGCGCAGCCCGTCAGGGCGCCCTGGTGGCGATCCCGGGCCAGCCCGACGGGCTGCTGGTGGCCGATCCGTGCGGCGGCCTGCGCTCGCTGCTGGCGATGATCACGATCGGCTACTGCATCGCCTTCTTCGTCGGCGCGCCGGCGTTCTGGCGGCGGCTGCTGCTGGTGCTGCTGGCGGCACCGATCGCGCTGCTGGTGAACGCCGCCCGCATCGCCGGCACCTGCTGGCTCGCGTACTGGCAGGGCACCGCGTTCGCCGCCGGCACCGGCCACGACCTGCTCAACGGCGCGGCGTGGCTCGTCGACCTGGGGCTGGTGCTGCTGCTGGACACGCTGCTCAGCCGCCGCTGGGGCAACGTCGCCGAGGCGGCACCGCCGGTCGTGCGGCCGGCGCCGGTCCGCAGCCTGCGGGGCCCGGCTGTGATCCTGTGGGGGCTGGCGCTGCCGCTGCTGCTGCTGTCGCTCTACCGGCCGCACGGCGACTCGCAGGGCCGGGCCGAGAGCCTGCCGGTCGCGGCGGGGGCCTTCCGCCTCGGCGAGCGCTACGAACTCGGCGAGCGCTACCGCCAGCTGCTCGGCACCGACGACGCCGCCTGGCGCAGCTACCTCGGCCCGGACCAGGTGCCGGTCTACGTGGTGGCGGTGTTCCACGACGCCAACTGGAAGAGCGTGCACCCGCCGGCGATCTGCCTGGAGGGCAGCAACATGGACCTGCTGCAGCACGGCACCGCCGAGACGACGATCGCCGGCGGGTACCAGGAGGTCGGGCGGATCCTGGCCCGCGAGCGCGGCAGCGGCCGCGAGTACCTGAGCCTCTACGCCTACGCCGCCCGCGGGCTGTGCACCGGCCACTACGCCGCGTTCGTGCTGCACCACGCGCCGCGGGCGCTGCTGCGCGCCAGCAACGCCGGCTTCCTGCTGCGGGTGGAGACCTGGATCGAGAACGGCGACCTGGCGGCGGCCGAGGCCCGCTGCCGCGGCCTGCTGGGCGAACTGGTGCCGCGCGGGCTGGAGCTGCTGCCGTGAGCCTCGCCCACGCGCTCAGCATCGACGTCGAGGACTGGTTCCAGGTGCTCAACATGGCCCAGGTGGTCGACCGGGCCGACTGGGATCGCTTCGAGCTGCGGGTGGGGGACAGCACCCGGCGGCTGCTGGACCTGCTGCAGCGCCGGAACGCCCGGGCCACGTTCTTCTTCCTCGGCTGGGTGGCCGAACGGCTGCCGGAGCTGGTGCGCGAGACCGCCGCCGCCGGCCACGAGATCGGCTCCCACGGCCACGACCACCGCCTGCTGCACGAGCTGGGCCGCGACGGCTTCGCCGAGGACCTGCGCCGCAGCTCGGCGATCCTGCGCGACATCACCGGCGCCCGGCCGACGGTGTTCCGCGCCTGCACCTGGACGGTGACCGCGCGCACGCCGTGGGCCGTCGACGAACTGCTGCGGGCGGGCTTCACCGTCGACAGCTCGGTGTTCCCGGTCTGGCATCCCGACTACGGCGTGCGCGGCGCGCCGACCAGCCCGTACCGGCTGCGGGGCGGCAGCGGCGAGCTGCTCGAGTTCCCGCCGCTGGTGTGGGAGGTGCTCGGCCGGCGGCTGCCGGTGGGCGGCGGCGGCTACCTGCGCCTGCTGCCGCTGGCTCTGTTGCGCCGAGGTCTGCGCCAGCAGGAACGGCGCGGCATGCCGGGCTGCGTCTACCTGCATCCGTGGGAGGTCGATCCGGAGCAGCCGCGGCAGGCGCTGGGGGGGCTGCGCGGCTTCCGTCACTACGTCAACCTGAAGCGCACGCTGGGCAAGCTCGACCGCCTGCTCGGCGACTTTGCGTTCCAGAGTCTCGGTGGCGCGCTGGCCACGGCGGCTCAGGGCGACGAGGTGAGCTGGCGGGCGAAGCTGCCGGAGTACCGCGCCAGCGAGCTGCTGGGATAGTCGGCGGCCAGCCGGGCGAAGGCCGCGGCGGCGCTGGCCTTGGCCTCGGGGCCGCCGCGCACCAGGGCGGCCAGGGCCTGGAAGTAGAGGTGGGCGCCGTCGGGCTGCGGCGGCGCCTGCTGCAGCAGCGTCACGGCCTCGCCGGCGCGGCCGCGGCGCAGCGCCACCAGGCCCCGGGCCCAGCGACCGGCGGGGCTGTCGCGCCGTGCCTGCGGCAGGGCGGCCAGGGCCTCGGCGTCGCCGGGCCGGGTCTGGCGGGCGCGGGCGGCCAGGGTGACGGTGCCGAGCAGCAGGTCCGGATCGTCGGCGTAGGTGAGGATGCGGCGCAGATCGGCGAGGCCCTGTTCGGCCTGCTGCTGCCGCGCCAGCAGCTCGGCGCGCTTCTGCCACACCGACAGCATGGCCGGCCGCTGCCGCAGCAGGCGTTCGGCGGCGGCGACGGCGCTGCCATCGCCGAAGCGCGCGGCCTGGTCGTCGAGCAGGCGGGCCGCCCACCACTCGGTGTCGTCGCCGCGGGCGGTGAGCTCGAGCTGGCCGTCGAACCAGCGCCGGGCGGTGGCGTCGTCGGTGGCGGCGAAGGCGCGGTTGGCGTCGAGCCGGCGGGCATCGTCCCGCAGCAGGAACCACACCGCCGGGCCGCGCGGACCGAGCTTCTCGATGACGTCGAGGGCTGTGCGGCGGGCCGACTCCGACAGGCGGAAGCCGTCGGCGGCGCTGGCCTGGGCCAGCAGCGAGTCGGCCAGGAAGAACAGGCCGTCGAGGCAGGTGCGGAGCTGCGCCCCCTGCAGTTCGGGCCACAGGCGGTGGAACAGGCCGATCGCGGTGCGCTGCGTCGCCGGGTTGGCGGCCAGCGACATGGCGTCGGCGACGCGGGCGCCGCTGTGGCGCGGGTCCAGCAGCCAGAGGTCGCCGAGCATCACCTGGGCGAGGTCGGGGCGTCCCGACCGGTGCACCTCGCTGGCGGCGGCGCGCACCGCGTAGGCCCGCAGCACGCCGGGCACGTCGCCACCGCCGGTTGCCTGGGCGGTGATGGCCGTGTGGATGTCCGCCGGCAGCGGGTAGGCGAGCGTGGCGCTCGACCGGGCGACCTCGCCGAGCAGGGCCAGATCGCGGCAGCCCATCTTCCACAGGCGCTGGTGCTCGCGGGCCGCACCCTGGGCGTCGCCCGCCAGCAGGCGGAAGCGGGCCCGCAGCAGGCCGGGACCAGGGGCGGCGAGGTGGGCGTCGGCCAGGGCCTCGGCCCGCTCCCGCAGCGGTGCCGCCAGTTCCGGAGCCCGCAGGGACGTCAGCAGGGTCAGCAGTTCGTCGCGGGCGTCGGCGGGCAGCTCGCGCAGGCCGTCGGCCAGGGCGCCGGCCGCCGCCGGCGGCACCACCAGGGCCTGCACCAGACGGCCGGCGAGGTCGGTCGGGTCCTGGGCCAGCGTCACCGCCACCGCCGGTTCGGCGGCGGCCGGGCCGAGCAGGCGCAGGGCCAGGGCCGGGTCGGTGAGGATCGGCGCCAGCGGCAACGCCGCCGCCGCCTTGTCGGGGCGGCCGGCCAACAGCGCCAGCCGGGCGAGATCCTCGGCCACCGCCGCGCCGTCGGCGAAGCTGATCGCCGCGGTCCAGTGGTCCTCGGCCAGCGCCACCTGGCCGACCTGCAGCGCCAGCCGCCCGGCGAGCGCGAAGTCGGCGCCGGTCCGGCGCTCCTCCTGGTCGTTGAGGTCGAGGGCGGTGGTGACGAGCCGCAGGGCCGTGCGCGAACGGCCGTGTTCGGCGATGCGCACGGCCGCGCGCAGCAGCGCCCGGTGCGCGGCCTCGCCATCGGCGCCGGCGCCGAACAGGATCGTGCGCGCCTCTTCGTCCAGCGCCGCGTCGTCGGCCAGCGGCGCCTTCAGGATCAGGCGTTCGAGACCGCCGGCCAGCAGGTCGCGCCGCTGTTCGGGCGTCGGCGTGCCGGCGGTGGCCTGCAGGGCCAGCGGCCAGGCCGTGGCCGCCGCTGCGCCGTCGCCGCCCAGCGCGAACGCCCAGGCCTGCAGGATGCGCAGGGACGGGGTCGGCTCGGGCAGGCGGTTGGCGCCGCGGGCCAGAGCCAGGGCGGCGTCGGCATCGTCGCCCAGCAGGGCCGCCCGCAGCAGGGCTTCGGCCAGGTAGGGATCGGGATCGCAGGTGCGGGCCACGTCGAACAGCAGCGGTCCGAACGACTGGCCGGTGCGCTCGCGAGCCTGCAGCAGCAGTTCGAGGCTGGTGCCGTCGTCGGGGAAGAGGGCCAGCGTCTGCTCGAGCGTGCTGGCCGCCGCCGCCGGTTCGCCGAGCAGCAGCAGGGCCCGGGCCTCGAGCTGGCGCGGCCAGCGCGACCAGGAGAACTTGTCGATGCCGCGGCGGGCGCAGTCGCGGGCGATCGGCGGGATCCCGGCGCGCAGCGCCGCTTCGGCGGCCAGCAGGTAGCAGACCGGATGCGGCACGTCGGGCACCGTCACCTTGCGGCGGCGGCACTGGTCCAGGAGCCCGGGACCGTCCTGGCCCGAGGGCTGGTAGCAGGCCGCGGCGGCCTGGGCCAGCAGCGCCAGCACGGCCTCGTCCTGCGGCGCCCGGCGCAGGGCTTCGCCGACGGTGCCCAGCGCGGCGCTGCCCTGGCCGCGGGCGATCTGGTAGCGGGCCCGGGCCAGCAGGGGCTCCAGGCTGTCGGTGCGACCCGGCGCCCGGGCCCAGGTGTCGAGCAGCGCCAGCACCTCGCTGTCCGGGGCCGCCCGGGCGGCGAGCAGCGGCAGGCGCAGCGCCACCACGCTGGCCAGGGGATCGGGTCCGCGCAGGGGCGGCGGCAGGCGGCCGTGGATCTGGCCCAGGGCCACCAGGTGGGCCTCGGCCTCGGTGGCGTTGTTGGTGAGCAGCGCCCGATGCACGCCGGCCCAGTGCACGCCCGCACCCACCTGCAGGCCGGCCTTCTGCAGGTCGGCGGCCTTCAGGGCGAGCGTCAGCAGACCGGCGCCGTCCCGCAGCTGCGCCAGCGCCTGCGCCTCGGCGACCAGCACGTCGGTGACCCGGGCGTCCAGCTCGCCCCGTTCGACGCGGGCGATGGCGTCCTCGCGCGGCAGGAAGCGGCGGGTCACCTCCACCGCCGCCTCCGGCAGGCCGTCGGCGACGTGGGCCATGGCGATGGTGCCGGCGGCCTCCGCCGCATACAGGTGCTGGAAGCGCAGCAGGTAGATCTCGCCGAGCGCCACGACGTCGTCGGTGCGGTCGGCCTGCTGCAGCGCGAACGACAGCCCGCGCCACGCCGCCACCGGCTGCCCGCCGGCCTCCAGGCTGCGCCGGCTCCAGTCGAGTCCTTCCTGGATGCGCGGCCGCAGGGCCTGCAGCTGCGGCTCCACCGACAGCCACGCCTGCTGGCGGTTGGTGCGGGTGGCGTACAGCTCGGCGAGGCGCCGCAGGCCGGCCTGCACCGCCGGATCGCCCTCGGGCCGATACAGGAAGTGCAGCCGCGCGCGGTTGCCGGCGTTCTCGTCGGCGCCGGCCAGGTCGCGGCGCACCGCCGCGGCCACCTGCCGCAGGCTCTCGCGGTAGGCGACGTTGGCGGCCTCGCCGGCCAGTTCCAGGCCGCGGGCGTGGTCGGGATGGGCGGCGACGAAGGTGCGCGCCGCCGCCAGGGCATCGTCGCCCCGTTCGAGGGTGGCGAGCAGGGCGATCTGGTCGAGCAGCAGGGCCTCGTCGGGCTCGGCGAGCAGGGGCAGCACCGCCTCGAGGTCCGCCAGCGCCCGCCGCGGATTGCCCACCGCCTGCTGGGCGGCGAAGCGGGCGCGCAGCAGGCGGACCCGCAGGTCGCGGTCCGCCTTCACCGCCGGGCTTCCTTCCGCCAGATCGAGCACGCGCACGGCCTCCACCGCGCGGCCCCGGGCGAGGTGCTGTTCGGCCTCCTGGATCGCCGTCGCCGGGCCGGGCATCGTCAGCGCGTAGCCGACGGTGAGCGCGAGCCCCAGCACGACGGCCACCAGGAAGACGACGAGGCTGCTGCGGATCATGACGCGGCCAGCGGAATGCTCGGCATGCGGAAAGGATGCGGTGCGACGGCGGTCTTGCAAGCCAATCCGCGCGGCGCCGCGGTGGCGCCGGGGTTGTATCGGGTCGCGGCCGGCGGCGGCTGGATCGGCCGGCTCACATGGGCTCGCCGCCGGACGCCAGCACCCGCTGCAGGCGCGCTTCGTCCCGTGTCACCGACAGTTCGCGCACCTGGTGCGGCACCACCCGGCCCGGCGGCAGGCCCTTCGGCTTCCGCACGTGTCTGGCCTCGGTGTAGACCACCGGACAGCGGTGCTCGCCGCGGGCCTTGCTGAAGTGGATGGCCACGTGCGCCGCGTCCAGCAGCGTCTCCAGGCTGGCGGTGCGGCCCTTCGGCAGCCGCACGATGACGTGGCTGCCGGCGCGCCCGCCGCCCACGTGCAGCCAGACGTCGTTGCCGCGCGCCACCCGCAGGCTCAGGCGGTCGTTCTCCTCGTTGCTGCGGCCGACCAGGATCGGGTAGCCCTCCGCCGAGGTGAACTGCCGGCCGACGGTCCGGGCGGCGTGCCTGGCCTTGGCTCTGCTGGCGCCCGGGGTCCCCGCCGTCGCCGCCGGTCGGGGCAGCAGCCGCAGTTCGTGCAGGCGCGCGCGGAGTCCGGCCAGGTCGTCGTCGGTGGCCGCGGCAAGGCGGGCGGCCAGCTCCTGCACCGTCGCCGCCAGCGTCTCGGCCTCCTGCAGGCGTTGCGCCGCCACCGTCGCCCCGTCCTCGAGCCGCCGCGCCCGGTCGTAGCGCGCCTTGGCCTGCAGCGGCACCGGCAGGGCCGGGTCCAGCTCGAGGCGCAGCTCGCCCTCGCCCGCCGGGTCGGGCACCAGCAGGTGGTCCTGGCCGCGGCGCACGGCGTGGCCGTAGGCCAGCAGCAGGTCGGCTTCGGCGCGGATCCGGGCGGCGTCGCCTCGGCCCTCGATCTGCTGCCGCAGACCGTCGCACTGCTGGGTCGCCCGCCGGCCGGCCCGGTCGAGCGCGCGCGCCAGTTCGTCCCGTTCGGCGGTGGCCTCCGTGCGCCGGTCCAGGGCGGTGAAGTGGACGTCCACCGCGGCCAGCACCGGCGCCGGGAAGCGCGGGGCCGGTTCCGGCGGGGCCGGTGTGAGCGGCGGTGGCGGGCCGTAGACGTCGCCGGGCCCGAGCGTGCGCACCGCCGTGCGCACCACCCGCGAGAGTTCCAGCACCCGCTGCGAGGCGTCGACGAGGCACCACAGGCCCTGCTTGGAGAACAACTCGCAGTGCAGGGTGAGGGGGACGTCGGCGGCGGTGAACTCCAGCCAGCAGCGCCGTTCGCCCGCGGCGTGGCCGCACGCCCGCAGCACGGCACCGCGCAGCCTGGTCCGCAGCGCGTCGAGGTGCGGGCCGGTGGCGAAGGCGCCCTTGCCGAACCGGCGGCCGGTGATCGTCACCCGCGCGCGGGCGCCGCCGGGCGCGAGGTGCAGCAGGTGCCGCCGCCCGTCGTGCGCCAGCACCAGCAGCAGGTCGTCACGACCGCGCGGCTGCGCCACGTCCTCGACCACGGCCCCGGCGAACCGGTCGTGCAGCTCCTGCACGACCTGGGCCAGTTCGGCCGCCCGCAGCGGCCCTTCGGCGGGCGCGTCCGGGCTCAGGCCTTCTTCAGCTCCTCGACCGGGTCGTAGGCCCAGGCCTCGCCGCTCCACGCGTAGTCGACCAGGCCCTCGGGGAAGAACAGCTTGATCTCCCGCTGCGCCGCCTCGGGTCCGTCGGAGCCGTGCACCAGGTTGTAGGACCGGCTGACGCCGAAGTCGCCGCGGATCGTGCCCGCCGCCGCGTCGCAGCCGAACGTCGCGCCCATCATCGCCCGGCACATCTTGATGGCGCCGATGCCTTCGAGCACCATGGCCACCACCGGCGAGCTGGTCATGAACCGCACCAGGCCGGGGTAGAACGGCTTCTGCTTGTGGTCCTGGTAGTGGGTCGCCGCGAGTTCGGGCGTGATGCGCATCAGCTTCATGGCGCAGAGCTTGAGGCCCTTGTCCTCGAAGCGGGCCAGGATGCGGCCGGCGAGGCCCCGTTGCACGGCGTCGGGCTTGAGCAGGATGAGGGTGCGTTCCATGGTCATTCGGTCGTGAAAGGGCGAGGATGATAGCAGTCATGGCAGTCCGCACCGCATGGATTCCCGCCCTGCTGGCCCTGCTGGCCCTGCCCGTCGCCTGCCGCGCGCCGGACCGGACCAACTCGGTATGGCGCGCCACGGCCGAGCGCGAACGGCACGAACTGCAGGGCGAGCGGCAGTGGCTGGCCCGCGAGCGCGTGCGCCTGCAGGCGGCGATCGCCGAGGACGAGGTCGTGGTCGTGCGGCTGCGCGACCAGGCCGCGGCGGCGGCCGCGAGCCTGCGTGACGCGCTGCGGCGCCTCGACGCGGAACTGCGGGCGATGCAGCACGCCGAGGAGGACCTGCTGGCGGCCCGGACCCGCGCGACCGCGATCGCCGCCGAACTCCTGCCGTTGCGGCAGGCCGAGGCCGAACTGGCGACGCTGCAGGCGCGCCTGCAGGCGGTGGCCGGCGAACGCGCGGGCCTGCAGGAACAGGTGCAGGTGGCCGAGGCGGAACTGGCGGCGGCGCAGGCGGTCGCCATGCAGCGTCTGCGTGAGGTGCAGGAACTGTCGGACAAGGTGCGCGGCGTCGAGACGGCGGCGGCCGCGGCCCTGGAACTGGTGCGCACGGCGTTGCTCGGCGTCGGCGCCGGCGGCGCGGGCGGCAGCGACAACAAGCCGGCGGAACCGCCCGCCGAGCCGCCGGTGCCGAAGCCGGCGGAACAGCCGGGCGGCAAGGGCAGCTGATCGCGCCCGGGAGGGCTACAGGCAGCGCAGGCTGGCGAACGCCGCCCGCAGCAGGGCCGCGGTGGGCTCGTCGCGGCCGACGCCGTCCAGGATCACCAGCAGTTCCGGCCGCAGCGCCAGTTCGAGCCGGCGTTCGGGCGCGCCGTCGCGGCCGGGCACGGTCAGCCCCCGGCGCCAGAAGCCGGTGGGGTCGGCCGGCGCCTGCCAGGCGGCGGTGGGAGGCATCGGCTCACCCGCCAGCAGTTCCCGCAGCCAGGCGTCGGCGCGGGCGCGGTCCCAGTGCAGCAGCGAGGGCGGCGGCGCGTGGCCGGTGAGGGTGAACCGGCCCTGCCGTTCGGGGCAGGTCCAGGTGACCTGGAACAGGTAGCCGCCGGCCTGCCGGACGGCGTTCCAGCCCTCGGGGCCGGTGCAGGCCAGCCGATGCCGGCGGTTCTGGTAGTCGGCGCCGAGCAGCACGCCGCCGGTGTGCGCCAGCAGGGGCCGCGCCGCGACGGTGGCGGCCCGCACGTCGAGGTCGAGCATCGTGTAGCTGTGCAGCAGTTCGCGCACCGCGGTCTCGTGCCGGGCGATCTGCGCGGCACTGCCGCGCAGCAGCAGCACGTGGCGCAAGGGACCCAGCGTGTCGACGTGGATCAGGCAGCGCTGGTCGTGGGGCAACCGCACCTGCACGCGGGCGCCGCGCAGGTCGTCCGGCGCCCGGTCGCCGAGGGAGGGCGGCAGCCACGGCTCGACGGCGCCGACCTGGGCCGCCGGCAGCAGCCGCGCGAGGTGGCCGGCGAGGTCGGCGGCGGCGCGGGCAGCCTCCAGCGGCACCACGTCGAGGTGCACCGAGACGTCGCAGGCGAGGTCGGTGCCCAGCAGGTAGAACGACACCGCCTCCATGCTGCCGGCGCGGGCCGGCGGCAGCGGCACCGGCAGCCAGCCGCGGGCGCCGATCCGGTAGTTGCAGGGCGGGCAGGCGAAGCGGTCGTCGTGGATGTGGCCCAGTGCCGTGGCATCGACCTCCACCGCCAGCGTCGGACGGACCTGGCCGTCGATGGCCTGCAGCACCAGCAGGGCGTGGTCGCGGGCGAGCACCCGTTCGGGCTCGTCGCGCCGGTGCAGTTCGGCGCAGACCAGCGCGATGGCGCGCTCGCCCTCGCGGCGGGGCTCGCCCACCAGGCGGGAACGGCGGACGAGGCCAGTGGCGAGCGCGCGGCGCAGGTGGGCGCCGTGGGCCTCCTGCAGTTCGGGGTTGTCGGGCCGGAACAGGGCCAGGCATGCGTCGGCGTCGCCGCCGGCGAGGGCCTGGTCGAGGTGCTGCAATACCGCCTGCACGTCGGCGGCGGTGATCGGCGTCTGCGCCGGCAGGACGGCGGCCAGGGCGGTGACGATGGCCGCGAGCCGGTGGTTGCGACGAACCCGGCTCATCGGCCGCCTTCCCGCAGGAGCGCCAGCAGGTGCAGGCCGTCGGGCGCGTGGGCCGGCAGGGGGGGCGGCAAGGTTGTGGGCGGCCGTTCCTGGCCGAGGCCCGCGGCAAGTGCGGCGATCGGCGTGGCGGCGTGGGCGGTGGCCAGCGACGGCGACCAGTCGGCCAGCAGCGCCTGCCGCAGGCCAGGCGTGGTGGTGGGGCCGCGGCCGCGGCCGGCGAAGGCCAGCACCGCCGCCAGCACCAGCGCCGCCGCCAGCAGCACGACGTCGAGGCGGCGCAGCAGCCCGCGCAGGCCGCGGCGGCGGCCGCCGGCGGCGAACGGCGCGTCGCCCGGGGAGTTGCCTGGTGCGTTGCCGGCGAGGCTGCCCGAGGTCGGGATCGGCGGGAAGCCGAGCGCGCGCAGGGTGCGGGCGACGAAGTCCGGCGTCGGGATCGGTGCCTCGTGCTCGAGGAGCAGGGCGCGGAAGCGGGCGGCCTGCTCGGTGCGGACGCGGGCGGCGGTGCTGGCGACGAAGTCGGCGCTCGGCTCGGGCGGCGCGAAGGCATCGCGCAGCGCCGGATCCAGCAGCGGCGCCGCCAGGGACACGTCGGCGGGCTGGTCCTCGGCGGCCTGCTGCGCGCGCCGGACCAGGCGCAGGGTTGCGTCGACGAAGTCCGCGCCGATCGGCGGCGGCTCGAGCGACAGCCAGTCGGCCTCGGCGGGGAAGCCGTCGGCGGGGCCGTGGGGATCCGGGGACGGCGGCGGATGCTGCATCACGCCTCCGCCTTCAGGTAGGGCTGCAGGCGCTCGCGCAGCGCCTCCTTGGCCCGGAACAGCCGCGACTTGACGGTGCCCTCGCTGACGCCGACCACGTCGGCGATGGCGGCATAGTCGAGGCCCTCGTACTCGCGCAGCACGAAGACCATGCGCTGGTCCTCGCCGAGGCTGGCCAGCGCCTCGCCGATCTGGCGGCCGAGTTCGCTGTTCTCGGCGTGCGCCTGCGGCGGGCGGCCGCCCGGGTCGACCAGTTCGCGCTGGCCCTCGTCCTCGCCGGTGCCGGTCAGCGACATGGTCGGCAGCCGGCGCTTCTTCAGCACGTCGTAGCAGTGGTTGCGGACGAAGGTGTAGACCCAGGTGGTGAACTTGACGCCGCGCTGGGGCTCGAAGCGGTCGATGGCGCGGAAGACCTTGAGGAACACGTCCTGGGCGATGTCCTCGACCTCGTGGCGCCAGCCGAAGCCGAGGAAGCGGTAGATGACGGCGATCACGGGTCGGTGCAGGGCCTCGATGATCCGGCGGCTGGCGTCGGCGTCGCCGCGCTGGGCCGCGAGGATGGTGTCGAGAGGGAGGTCGATCACGAGGCGTGCGAGAGGACCGCGCTGATTCGAACCGATGCGCCGGAAGTTCCGTGGTGTCGCCGGCCGGCGCCGCCGGCGGGCCGCGGCTCAGACCCGGTAGGGGATCAGGTCCTCGTCGTCGGCGGTCTCGCCGAGCCGGTCGTCGACCAGCTTCTTGTCGATCACCAGCTTCTGGCCGGTGAGCTCGCTGGCCTGGAACGACAGGTCCTCCAGGCACTTCTCCAGGATGGTGAGCAGGCGCCGGGCGCCGATGTCCTGGGTGGTGCGGTTGGCCCGGAAGGCCAGTTCGGCCAGCCGCTTGACCCCGTCGGCGGTGAATTCGAGGCGGACGTCCTCGGTGCCGAACAGGGCCTGGTACTGGCGGCAGAGGCTGTTCTTCGGCTCGGTCAGGATGCGGACGAAGTCGGCCTCGGTCAGCGACTGCAGGGCGACGCGGACCGGGAAGCGGCCCTGCAGCTCCGGGATCAGCTCGCTGGGCTTGTGGAAGTGGAACGCGCCGGCGGCGATGAACAGGATGTGGTCGGTGCGGACGTGGCCGTAGCGGGAGTAGACCGCGCAGCCCTCGACCACCGACAGCAGGTCGCGCTGGACGCCGCCGCGGCTGACGTCGGGGCCGTCGCTGGAGCCGACGCCGATGATCTTGTCGATCTCGTCGAGGAAGACGATGCCGTCGTTCTGGGTGCGGTCCAGCGCCTCGCGGACGATGGCGTCCTGGTCGAGCAGCTTGTCGGCCTCCTCGTCCTGCAGCATGGTCCGCGCCTCGGCGACGCTGAGCTTGCGGATCTTGGTCTTCGGCCCGCTGCTGCGGCCCCACAGCTCCTGCAGGGCCTGGGTGTCGATGCCCATGGTCTCGTTGCCCTGCGGACCCATCACGCTCAGCGTCGGCACCTTGGTGTCGCGCACGGTCAGCTCGACCTTCTCCTGCTCGAGGGCGCCGTCGCGGAGCTGCTGGCGCAGGGACTGACGCTCGGCCTGCCGCCGCTCCGCCTCCTGGTCCGGGGCCTGCGCCGGCTCGACACCGCCGCCTGTGCCGAACGGCTTTGCCCGCCACATGCCGCCCTCCATCAGGCCCGGCGTCATGGCGTTGGGGTCGCGGTAGTCCTGCAGGCCGCGTTGCTCGACCATCGCCTGGAAGATGCGCTCCTCGGCGTGGTCGGCGGCCTTCTGCTCGACGGCCTTGACCTTCTCCTGGCGGACCAGCGCCACTGCCGCGTCGACCAGGTCGCGGACCATCGACTCGACGTCGCGGCCGTGGTAGCCGACCTCGCTGTACTTGGTGGCCTCGACCTTGACGAACGGGGCGCGGGCGAGCCCCGCCAGCCGGCGGGCGATCTCGGTCTTGCCGACGCCGGTGGGGCCGATCAGCAGGATGTTCTTCGGATGCACGTCGGCCGCCAGCTCCGGGCCGAGCTGGCGGCGCCGCCAGCGGTTGCGCAGGGCCACGGCGACGGCGCGCTTGGCCTTCTGCTGGCCGACGATGTACTCGTCGAGACGCGCCAGGATCTCACGGGGGGTCAGTTCGGGGACGGTGTCGGTCACGGGGCCGAGCATAGGCCCGACCCCGCCGAAGCGAAGGGCGCTACAGGAAGCGCGTCACCGGCACCGCCAGGCTCACCGAGCCGGTGGCGGCGCCGCCGTCGGTGCTGGCGACGATGCGCGCCACCGACACCGGCACCGGCCCCGGCGGGTTGGTGAGCAGCGTCGACACGTCGCCGAAGGCCAGCGCGCCGGTGCCGAGGTGGATCGAGCCGCCCTGCAGGTGGATCCGCCAGCCCGCCGGCAGCAGCGGCAGCATCAGGTTGCCGGTGTAGCTGCCCTGCGGGTCGTTGCTGCCCGGCAGCGCCCACCACAGGTCGGTGCTGGTGAGCAGCGCGCAGCCGGTGCCGGGGAACGGTGTGATCCGGGGCTGCAGGCCGAGCGCGACGAACGGCTGCGCCAGCCCGGTGCCGTCGTCGGGCACGCCGTTGCGCAGCGCCACGTCGAGCTGGCTCTGGGCGCCGGTGTTCCACAGGCTGAAGGTGCCGAACGGCAGCGCCGTGCGCCCCGGCGGCGGACAGCCCTGGCCCGAGCGATAGCCGGGCTGCTCGTTGCGCCCGTCGGGGTACTGCGTGTGGCTGTCGAGCCAGACGCTGAACGAGCGGTCGTTGCCCTGGGCGGTGAAGTTGCCGAAGGTGCGCACGTCGAGGCAGACCGTGGCGCCCGGCGGCGGCACGAACGGCACCTGCCACGGGATGGCGAAGGCGAAGCCCGGCGCCGGGTCGATCGCCGGCCGCTCCGTCGCCGGGAAGGCGACCACCATGCGCGGCAGCACCAGCACCGGGCTCGGCCCGGCGTTGTCGGTGAAGGTGGCGCTGGCGGTGCCCGGCGTGCGCGGCGAGACCGAGGCGGTGACCAGCAGGTCGACGCTGAAGGCCTCGACCCGGGAGCGGGTCTGGACCGCATCGGCGCGGTAGGCGTGCCCCTGCAGGGGCGCGCCCGGCGGCAGGTCGGCGTGCAGGGTCTGCAGGCGCAGGCTCGGCCGGCCGAGCGGGAAGTGGGTGAAGCTCGACCCTTCCAGCGCGCTCCGGTCGGCGGGGGAGACGGTGCCCTGGGAGAGGACGGCAGGAGAGAGGACGGCCAGCAGGCCACACAGGTGCAGGATGCGGATCATGGTGCTCGCGGCCCGGGGCGGACCTTCCGCCACGGCGCCACCCTTGTGGAACGGGCAGGTCGATTCCGTCGCGCGAAGGCGGGAAATCAGGCGCGGCCGTGGAAGGCGAGGTCGGCCTGCAGGGCCAGCGCCAGCAGCAGGCGGCGGTCGGCCCGGCCGACGTCGGTACAGGCGAGCGACCAGCGTTCGGGCTGGTCGAGCCAGTCGATCTCGCCGAGCAGGGCCCCGTCGGGGCCGCGGATCTGCCCGTTCTCGACCCGGAACGGCCGCGTCGCCATCAGGAAGGCGCGGAACGCGGCGCCCCGGAGTTCGGGGTCGGCCATGGTGCAGGGTTGACCGTGGCCGTCTTCGGACACCACCTGCCAGCGGCCCCGGCGCCAGGCGAGCTGCGCGAGGGCGTTGCCCGCGCCGTCGGTGACGCGGTAGCGGAGCCCCCGGCCGCTCAGGGTGGGCTGCTCGCGGATGCCGAGCAGCGGCGCGCCATCGGTGGAACGGACCTGCAGCGGCGGCCGCGGCAGCGCGAGGCGACCCAACCCATACAGGAGTACGAACAGCAGCGCGAAAGCTGCGGCGATGGCCAGGGTCACGACCATCGGGGCCGCGTTGCCAAAAAAACGTGAGCGGCCCACGGCGTCGAACCACAGCCAGACCGCGCCACTGGCGGCGCCGAACCAGGCCAGCAGGCCGACCAGGCCGGTGCGGAATCGCCCGGGCGCGGTGAACGAGCCGACCTGGTCGCCGGTCTCGTCCCAGAGCTGGCCCGACTCGGGCCCCATGCTGCGCCGCCGGCCGACCGCGACGACCGCGCCGCGCTGCATGGCGGCGGTGATGCTGTCCAGGGGTGCGGTCGGACGCGGTGCCGGGTCTTCCACGGGGCGGCAGTGAACGCGGCCGGCCACCCGTCCGCCAGAGGGTCGCGGGGGAAAACGCTTGCCCGTCCGGCGACCGTATCTATGCTCCCCGCCCCTCGTTCCGTTGCGTTCTTTCGATCGGGGAGATCTGGCATGGATCCCAAGCCTGGAACCAAGACCGGACCGAAGACCGGACCCACCGGCGGACCGCCTCCCGGCGCGTCGGCGGGGGCGCTCGGCGCCGGCCTGACCTTCGCGGTGACGGTGGCCCTGTTCGCGCTCGGCGGACTGTGGCTCGACGGCAGGCTCGGATCCAAGCCGTGGTGCGTGCTGGCGGGGACCCTGCTGGGGATCGTCGGCGGCACCATCCACCTGCTGCGGGTGCTGGCGCCGGAGACCCTGCCGTTCGGCAGGCGGCGTCCCCCCGATCGAACGTGACCTGACGGCCCCACCTGACGCCGCCGACATGACCGCCCTCCCCGCCACCAGCAGCCAGCCGCCGAGCGCGCTGCGGGCCACCGTGCCCGCCGCCGCCGCCTGCCTGCTGCTGTGGGGGATCGCCATGCTGGCAGGGCTGCTGCCCCCTGGCGCCGGCGGCCCGGCGGCGCTCGGCATCGGCCTCGCCGCGCTGGCGGTGCTGCTGGCCTCCCTGCTGCACGGCCGGATGCTGGCGGCCCGGACCCCCGATGCGCGGTCGCCGGGCCTCGCCGCCGCGGTGAGCGGCGCCAGCGTCACCCGGGCGCTGGCGCTCGGCTTCGGCCTGAAGCTGCTGGCGCTCTGCCTGGGCATCGGCGTCCTGCTCCTGTGCGGCGCGAAATTCGCCGCGGCCGCCGCCTTTGCGCTCGCCTTCGCCGGTACGGCGCTGCTCTGTCAGGGTGGCGCGGCCTGGGCCCTGTCCCGCCAGCAGTTCCGCAACCCAGCTTCCCCCGGCAGTCCGACCGACGCGCCGCCCGGCCCGCCAGGCACCCGAGCCACCACCGACCACCGATGACCCGAAACCTGAAGTCGCTGCTGCTCTGGTCCTGGTTCGCCGTCCTGCTGGCGGTGGTCCCGGTGGCCACCGGTCCGACGTTGCGCGCCCAGGAGGGCAACCCGCCCCCGACGCCGGCCGCCGCGCCGCAGCAGCAAGACCAGCATCACGCCCCGCGCACCCTCGACATGCCGGCGGGCGACTTCTTCAAGAAGCAGTACAGCCACAGCGTTCCGTACAAGGCCATCGTCCCGCAGTTCAGCGACGACCCGAAGGTGAACGAGTCGCTGGCGATCTACAACGTCAACAAGTTCCAGTGGTGGGCCCTGCTCCTGCTGCTGGTGATCTTCCTGCCGGTGAAGTGGAGCTTCGGCGACGGCCGGAACCCCGGCCGCGTGGTCCGCATCTTCCGCGGCTGGTGCCTGTGGATCCGCGACGAGATGGTGTACGCGGTGATGGGCAAGGAGGAGGGCAACCGGTTCGCGCCCTACTTCATCTTCCAGTTCTTCTTCGTCGCGGCGATGAACTGCATCGGCCTGATCCCGAGCTGGGACGGCCTGTGGAGCACCTACACCGCCACCGGCACGCCCTACGTGACCGGCGCGCTGGCCCTGTGCACGCTGTTCACGATGCTGTTCTTCGGCATCCGCGAGAACGGCGCGGTCGGCTTCTTCAAGAGCCTGATCCCGCACGGTCTGCCGGCCTGGCTGCTGCCGCTGATGATCGTGGTCGAACTGGTCGGCCTGCTGGTGAAGCCGTTCGCGCTCACCATCCGCTTGTTCGCCAACATGCTGGCGGGCCACCTGGTGATCGCCTCGCTGATCGGCCTGATCTTCCTGTTCGCCAAGATGCAGGACGGTGCGGCCACCAGCTACCTGACCGCCGTGCCGGCGCTCGGCATGACGATCTTCATCTACATCATCGAGGCCTTCGTCACCCTGCTGCAGGCCTACATCTTCACCTACCTGAGCATCATCTTCCTGCACCAGGCGATGCACCCGGCGCACTGAGCCCGGCCCCAGATCCCCAACCGTTCCTGAACTCCAACCCGTACTCCAGACCCGAGAGGAAATGACCATGATCGCACTGTTCCAGGATCCGCAGCTCGCCATCGCGACCGCCTCCAACATCGGCTCCGGCATCGGCGCCGGCCTGGCCGCCGGCCTGGCCGCCGTCGGCGCCGCGCTCGGCATCGGCCGCATCGGCGGTTCCGCCGGCGAGGGCATCGCCCGCCAGCCGGAGGCCGCGGACCTGATCAAGGGCAACGCGCTGCTGCTGTCGGCCCTGGTCGAAGGCGTGGCGCTGTTCGCCGCGGTCATCGGCCTGCTGCTGGCCCTCAAGTAGCCGGCGGAACCGGCCTGTCCGATCCGTCCGCCGCCGCCGCGGCGGACGCTCCACCCGCATCCCCGAACCGAGCCCGACCCGTGCCAATCATCCCCAACCTGCCTGCATCGGCCGCGCTGGTCCTCGCCAGCGAGGGCGAGACCCGTTCGCTCGGCGCCCTCCTGGAGTTCATGCCGGGCGCGGCCCTGTGGACCCTGGTGGCGTTCCTGCTGGCGCTGCCGGTGATGTGGAAGTTCGTCTACGGACCGATCACCCGGGCGCTGGAGCAGCGCGACCGCAAGGTCGACGACGCCATCGCCGCCGCCGAGGCCGCCCGCAAGGCCGCCGAGGAGCAGGTGGTCGCCGCCAAGGCCGAGCTGGACAAGGCCCGGGCCGAGGCCAAGAGCATGGTGGAGCAGGCGCTGCAGCGCGCCGAGCGCCAGGGCCAGGAGGCGCTGCGGCAGGCCGAGGAGAAGGCCAAGGCGCAGCTGGCCCGGGCCAGCGAGCAGATCGCCGCCGAGAAGCACTCGGCGCTGCAGGAGATCCGCGCCCAGGCCGTCGAGCTGACCATCGCCGCCACCGGCAAGCTGCTGCAGCAGAAGGTCGACGGGCAGGCCGACCGCAGGCTGGTCGAGCAGTTCGTC
Organism: uncultured candidatus Brocadiaceae bacterium; assembly: GCA_964565715.1. Taxonomy (GTDB): domain Bacteria; phylum Planctomycetota; class UBA1135; order UBA1135; family UBA2386; genus CAZMGG01. The sequence goes on from CAZMGG010000067.1 coordinate 28,744, forward strand.
GGCCAGGCGGGAGGGCGCTGAGCGATGAGCCTGCTGGCCCGACGCTACGCCACGGCGCTGTTCCTGGCCGCCCGCGGCAAGGGTGCCCAGGAAGCGGTGGCCCAGGACCTGCAGGCCCTGCACGGCACGCTGAACGCAGCCGCCACCAGGGCCCTGCTGGCGAGCCCCGACATCAGCGGCGCCGAGCGTTCGGCCCTGCTGGACAAGCTGGCGGCCGGCCGGCACCCGCTGGTCGGCGGCCTGCTCAAGACCCTGCAGCACCGCCGCCGGCTGGAGGTCCTGCCGGACCTGCACCCGGCCTACCGGCACCTGCTGATGGCCGACAAGGGCGAGCAGGACTGCGTGGTCGAGACCGCGCGGCCGCTGGACCAGGAACAGCTGGCGCAGGTCGAGGCGCTGGCGGCGAAGCTGTCCGGCCGCAGGGTCCGGGTCACCGTCGCGGTGCGCCCGGAGCTGCTCGGCGGCGTGCGGCTGCGGATCGGCAACGAGCTCTACGACGGCAGCCTGAGCACCGCCCTGGAGCAGCTCGAACGGAATCTCATGCAGGCGGCGATCTGAGCGATCGCGCCGGCACCCAGAAGCAACCAGGCAAATCACCGGAACCCCGCGGAACTGAATCATGGATCTCAAACCCTCCGAAGTGGCAACCGTCCTGAAGTCCGAGATCGAGGGCTTCCAGGGCCGGATGCAGAAGTCGAGCGTCGGCACCGTGCTGATGGTGGGCGACGGCGTCGCCCGCGTGCACGGCCTCGACGACTGCATGATGAGCGAGATGCTCGACTTCGGCAACGGAGTCAACGGCCTCGCCCTCAACCTCGAAGAGGACAACGTCGGCGCCGTGTTGCTCGGCAGCGACGCCAAGGTCAAGGAAGGCGACACCGTGCGCACGACCGGCCGCATCATCTCGGTGCCGACCGGCCTGCAGATGTGTGGTCGCGTCGTCGACGCGCTCGGCCGCGCGGTCGACGGCAAG
>CAZMGG010000068.1:0-26933 GCA_964565715.1 uncultured candidatus Brocadiaceae bacterium
CTCGCACAGGTGCGAGCCGATGAAACCGGCGCCGCCGGTGACCAGGGCACGGGGCTTGTCGCTCATGGATGCGGACTCGAGGGAGAACTCACGGGGTCTGGTCGAACGGCCGCCCCTGCAGCGGATCGAGCCGCAGGCTGGCGCCGGGCGGCAGGTCGAAGCGGGCCCCGGACCAGTGCAGGGAGCCGCCCTGCCCGCCCTGCACCAAGAGGCGCGGTCCCTGGCGCTGCACCACCACGCCGTGGTGGCCGAGGCCGGCGGCGATCGGCTCCCGCGGCGGCGCCAGCAGCAGGTACAGGCGCTGGCCCGGCGGCAGCTCGCGGTCGCCGAACGGCGTGCGCAGTACCGCCGGCCGGCGGCCGTTGTTGAAGACGAAGGCGCGGTCACCGTCGCGCTGCAGCAGCACGTCCACCGGACCGTCGACCACGTCGGCGGCGTCGGCGGTGAGCGCGCTGCCGTCCGGCAGGACGATCTCGTGGGCCCGCACCTGGCAGTAGACCCGCAGCATCGTGAAGTCCGGCGCCCGGAGCCGTACGTGCTGCTCGTCGAGCTGCACGACCTCGGTCTCACCGCGGCCGTGGGCCTCGATCCGCGAGCCGCCGTGCAGCAGCAGGCTGTACTCGCCGGACTGGCGCACCTGCACCCGGCTGCCGGCGCCCAGCGCGCGGAACTTGTCCCAGAAGTAGAGCGGCACCAGCACCGGGTCGGCCTCGGTGCTGAACCACACGCGATCCGACTGCCGCACCAGCACCGCCTTGTCGGGGGCGTAGGGGATCTCCTCGGCGTGGCGGCCGCCGACCCACGACGGCCAGTCCGGCGGCAGCGGCAGCAGCGGCGGCGGCGTCGCGCCGGCCGCCACCGTCGGCGGCTCCAGCAGGCCGCGCGGCGGCGCCGGATAGCCGCCGTAGCCGCCCAGTTCCGGCGGGAACAGCGGGAAGCCCTGGAACGGCGCGATGCCGGTGTCGGCCGGGTTGAACGGGTGCGCGTAGGGATCGCGGGGTTGCTGCGGCTGCAGCACCGGCTCCTGCGGCCGCCGCAGCGGATCCTGGCCGGCCGCGCCGGCCGGCGCCCGGCGGGTGCCGGGCACCTGCTCCTGGGCCGCGGCGGCGGCGACGAGGGCGCCCAGCAGCAGCAACGACGCGCAGCGACGACCGGAGTGGAGCTTCATGACGGGATCGAGATCGGCAGGAAGAAGTGCTCGTAGCTGTCGAGGAACTTGTCGCGCAGGGTCTTCCGCTCCGCCACCGCCGCCGCCAGCGGCACGTCGACCACGTCGCCGTTCTGCAGCGCCGCCATGCGGCCGAACCGCTTCTCCAGCACCAATCGGCCGGCCTTGGCGCCGAGCCGTAGGGCGAAGATGCGATCGAAGGCGATCGGCCGCCCGGCGCGCTGCAGGTGGCCGAGCACCAGGTGCCGCGCCTCCCAGCCGAGCCGCTCCTGGATCCGCCGCGCCAGGGTCTCGCCGACGCCGCCGGTCTTGTAGCAGCCGTACTCGTCGGTCTCCATCGACGACAGGCAGCGCTCGCCCTCGAACACCCGGGCGCCCTCGGCGCAGGCGACGATGGCGGCGCGACCGCCGCGGGTCCGCACCGCGTCCAGGCCGCGGCAGAGCTCCTCGATCCTGACCGGCCGCTCCGGCACGCAGATGGCCTCGGCGCCGGCGGCGACGCCGGCGTAGGCGGCGATCCAGCCGGCGTGACGGCCCATGCACTCCACCACCATCACCCGGCCGTGCGACTCGGCGGTGGACCGGAGGTCGTCCATCGCCCGGGTCGCCACCTCCACCGCCGAGAAGAAGCCGAAGGTGAAGTCGGTGGACGACAGGTCGTTGTCGATCGTCTTCGGCACCGCCACCAGCGGCAGCTGGTGCTCGCGCCACAGCCGGTCGGCGGCGCCCAGCGTGCCGTCGCCGCCGATCGCCACCAGCGCATCCAGCCGCCGCGCCCGGAACGTCGCCTGCACCCGGGGCACGTCCCGCTCCGGGTCGCGGTAGGGATTGGCCGACGAACTGCCGAGCACCGTGCCGCCCTGCACCAGCAGGTGCTGGAAGCCGTCGGGGTCCAGCTCGCCGCCGTCGTCCTCGATGATGCCGCGCCAGCCGTCGCGGAAGCCGATCAACGTCCCGCCGGCGGCCATCACCCGGCGGCCGAGGCCGCAGATCGCCGCGTTCAGCCCCGGCGCGTCGCCGCCGCCGGTCAGCACTCCCACGCGCATCGTCACCGGTTCACCTGGTTGCCGCTCACCGCGCTGCCTCGTCCTCGCCGGGATCGTCGATCGGATACTGCGGCCCGGTGAACGGCGCCGGCTCCGTCGCCGCCGCCTCGGCCGCCTTGCGGGGCAGCTTGCCGGCAAAGCCGGTGAACTCCAGGGCGAAATCCGCCCGCGCGCCTTCCGGCAGCCGCACCATCGCCGCGAACCGCTCCTGCAGGGCCGTCCGCAGCCGCTGGCCCGCCTCCAGGTTCGACGTCCCCTCCGCGCACTGGTACTGGCAGGTCACCAGCACCCGCCGCCCGGCGCCGGGGTCCACCACCACCCGCAGCCGGGTGATCTGCGGCAGCGCCTCCCCGGCCTGCCGCAGCCCCGCTTCCAGCGCATCGCGGCCCACCCGCACCGGCCCGCCGACCCCTTCGCTGGTCACGTGGGCCGGCGCCGGCCCGCCGTGCCGGCCGCGCCAGAGCCACCACCCGTTGCCTGCCAGCAGCGTCACCGCCGCCAGCAGCACCGCCCAGGCCGGGCCGGTGTCGAGGAACAGCACCACCGCCCGCTGGCCGGGCCCCGGCAGCTCGGCGCCCACCGCCGTCGGCCGCAGGAAGGTCACCACCACCGCCGCCGCCAACGCGTTGGCCGCCGTCACGTTCGCGACGAGCAGCAGCCGGCCGGCAACGGTGCGCGCGGGCATGTTCCCGGCCTAGCGCGGCATGAAGTGCCGCTCGATGAAGCCGGTGTCGATCTCGCCGGCGGCGAAGTCCGAGTGGTCGAGGATCCGCAGGAACAGCGGCGCCGTGGTCTTGATGCCGTCCATCGTCAGCTCGTGCAGCGCCCGCCGCGCCGTGTCGAGCACCAGCTTGCGGTTCGGCCGATGGATGATCAGCTTGCCCACCATCGAGTCGTAGTAGGGCGGCACCGTGTAGCCCTGATAGGCGTGGCTGTCCCACCGCACACCGGGCCCGGCCGGCGCCACGAAGGTGTGGATCGTGCCGGGGCTCGGCTTGAAGCCCTGCTCCGGGTCCTCGGCGTTGATCCGGAACTCCATCGCATGGCCCTGCATGCGGATGTCCTCCTGGCGGAACGACAGCCGCTCGCCCGCCGCCACCAGAATCATCTCGCGGATCAGGTCGGTGCCGGTGACCATCTCGGTGACCGGATGCTCGACCTGGATGCGCGAGTTGACCTCGATGAAGTAGAAGTTCCGGTCCTTGTCGAGCAGGAACTCGACGGTGCCCGCCGAGTGGTAGCCGGCGGCCTTGCACAGCCGCACCGCCGCCTCGCCCATCCGCGCCCGCAGCTCCGGGTCCAGCGCCGGGCTCGGGCTCTCCTCCAGCAGCTTCTGGTGCCGCCGCTGCAGCGAGCAGTCGCGCTCGCCCAGGTGCACCAGGTTGCCGTGCATGTCGCCGATCACCTGGATCTCGACGTGCCGCGGCTTCTCGATGTACTTCTCGATGTAGACCGTGCTGTCCTTGAACGCCTTCTCGGCCTCGGTCCGCGCCGCGTGGTAGCCGGTGTTGAGCGACACGTCGTTGCTCGCCACCCGCATGCCGCGGCCGCCGCCGCCCGCCGCCGCCTTGATCAGCACCGGGAAGCCGATCTTGCGGGCGATCGTCAGCGCCTCGCGCTCGTTCTCCACCGGGCCGTCGCTGCCCGGCACGCACGGCACGCCGGTCTCCTTGGCCAGCTTCTTCGCCGCCACCTTGTCGCCGACCAGCGCGATCGCCTCGGGGCTCGGGCCGATGAACTTGATGTTGCAGGTCTGGCAGACCTCGGCGAAGTGCTCGTTCTCCGACAGGAAGCCGTAGCCCGGATGGATCGCCTCGACGTCGGCGATCTCGGCCGCGGCGATCAGTGCCGGGATGTTCAGGTAGCTGTCAGTGCTCGGCGCCGGCCCGATGCACACCGTCTCGTCGGCGTAGCGCAGGTGCAGCGAGTCCTTGTCGGCCTCCGAGTAGGCGGCCACCGACTCGATGCCCAGTTCCTTGCAGGCGCGCAGGATGCGCAGGGCGATCTCGCCCCGGTTGGCGATCAGGATGCGACGGAACACGTCAGGACCTGATCAGGAACAGGGGTTGGCCGTACTCCACCGGGTCGCCGTTGCGCACCAGCACGTCCAGCACCTCGAACTCGCGCTCGGCCTTGATCTCGTTCATCAGCTTCATCGCCTCGATGATGCACAGGGTCGAGTCGGCGCGGACCCGGTCGCCGGGCTTGACGAACGGCTCGGCGTCCGGCGAACCGGCGCGGTAGAACGTGCCCAGCATCGGCGACTTGAACACCTCGCCCTGCGGCGCCGCGGCCGCCGGCGCGGCACCCGCCGGCGCTGGCGCCGCGGCCGCGGCGACCGGCATCGCCGCCACCGGCGCCGAGGCGGCCACCGGCAGCCCCGCCGGCGCGGCGTAGGTCACCTGCGGCGGCAGTTCCTCCTTCAGCCGCACCCGCAGCCGGGTGCCCCCCTCCTCCCACTCCACCTCGACGGCGCCGTGCTTCTCCATCACCTCGATCACCTGCTGGATCTGGGCGACCCGGGCATCCGCCGGACGCGCGGTCGCGCCAGACGCACGGGACGGGGTGGCACGGGCGGCCCCGGCGGGGCGGGCCTTCGGCGGCTTCGGGCTCGGCTTGCTGCTGCGCTTGGCCATGCGGATCGGAACTCCTGCGTGTGCGGAAGGCAGGAAAGCAAACGGGTTTCCGTCCGGCGAGTCCAGCGCGTTCCGGCCCGCCCGGGGGCCGTCAGCGCAGCGTCACGTGGAGCCCGTTGCTGACCGCGAAGTAGCCCTGCGCCGCCGGATCGAACAGCACGCCCTGGGCGAAGAACGACTGCCCGCGCAGCGCCGGGTGCGACGGGATCCAGATCTGGTCCCATGTCGTGCCGCCGCTCTGCGCCGCCACCACGATCGCGGCCTCGGTCAGCAGGTAGCAGCTCGGCGCGCCGCCGTACCCGTCGAGCCGCTGCGGCAGCGGCACCGCGCCGTTCCGGTCGCGCCGGAAGCCCACCGCCAGGTAACCGTGCCCGCCTGGCGGCAGCAGGCCGGGCCCCACCAGCCGCAGCTCGTAGCGCACCAGCCGGTAGGTGTGCACGCCCACCGCCGGCACGCCATGGCTCTCCAGCAGGTGCCAGCCGACCCCGCGGCCGTCGGGGCAGCCGCCGCCGTAGGAAGGCGACCAGTCGCGCGGCACCGGCGCGATCTGTGCCCGCACCTCCTGCGCCAGCGCCTGGGTGACCCGCTCGAAGTACCACTCGCCGTTCTGCAGCTGCGCCAGCTCGGCCGCCGTCAGCACGCGCTGCTGCAGCCACTTCACGCTGTCCGGCGCGAGGCTGAACAGGATCGGCCCGTTCTGGCCGACCGGCCCCCGCCGCACGTGGCAGGCGATCTCGTCGAAGCCGTGGCGATCGACCCAGAACACCCAGGTGCCGGTGACGTTGCTGGGGAAGCATCCGGCCAGCGCCTGCGCCGGACTCGACGACGGCGGCACGACCTCGGCGCCGGTGAGCGTGCCGTTCCACGGCCACGGCGGCGGCAACAGCTGGCCGCGCGCCAGCGACTGCAGCGGCACGAAGAGGGCGGGCTCGCCGGTGGCCTCCAGGTACACGTCGCCCGCCGCCAGCGCCTGCCGTTCCGCCGCGCTGAGCCGCCGCGACGGCCCGAAGCCATGCCCCTGGCTGGTCACCGCCGAGAACGTGTGCAAGAGCGGCCCGTTCTGGCCGGTTGGCCCGAGCCGGAGCTGGTACTCGCGCACCGAGCGCGCGCCGGTCACGCTGGCGAGCGACACCACCAGCCGGTCGTCGGGTTCGAGCAGGAACAGGTCGACGGTGCCGCTCAGGTTCCAGCCGGCCGCTGGCACCAGCGACGCCGGCAGCAGCCGCGCCTGGAAGCGCCGCGAACGCGGCACGACGAGCTGGCCGCGCAGTTCGCCGTTGGGAAATGCCTGGGTGCGCAGCAGCACGTGGACGTTGCCGGCCAGCAGCGCCTGGGCGTCGGCGCCGGCGAGGAGTGCGCTGGCGGTCCAGGTGCGGCCGCCGCCGGCCAGCGGCAGCAGCAGCGCCCCGGCGGTGCCCGGCGCGCCGTGGCGGAGTTCGCAGGCGGTGGCTTGCGGTGCATCGACGTCGACGGTGACGCGGCACTGGCCGTTCGCCTCGAGCAGGGCGAAGGCCCAGCCCGCGGCCATGCTGGCGGTGCCGGCCTGCGGACCGTCCAGGGTGGCCGTGAGGCCGGTGGGGTCCTGCGCCGGCGTGGCGACGGCGAAGGCGAGGCAGCAGGCCAGGGCGAGGGCCTGGGCGAGGGTTCGGAGGGGTGAGGACCAGGGGTTTGCGCAGCACTGCATGGGAACGGCTCCGGTGGTGCTGCATGGAGAAGCAAACCCCTGCGCCCCGTTCGCGCGGGATGCCAGATGCCGGGTCGCCGCCGCCGGTCGACCCCCGCGCCGCCTTCAGAACAGCCAGCCGAAGGCGAGCCGCAGCAGGACCAGGACCGCGGCGCCGGCCAGGACCCACAGCACGATGGCGGCCTCGCGACCCTGCTGGATGTAGAGACGTCGCCGCAGGATCTCCCGACTGGACGCGTCGTGTGCCATCTGGTCGATCTGGTCGTCGAGCGTCGGTGGTCGCCGGTGCAGGGATTCCGGCGGCCGCATCAGGTCATCGACGGTCTTCGGCGGCAGCGCGTCGGAGCGTTGGCCCTGCAGGTGCCGGTTGATGCGCCACACGGCGGCAACCGTATCAGACCCGACGGTGGCCGTCAGCGGGCACCCTGGTCGGGTCAGCGATCGTCCCTCAGCCGCCCCAGCGGGCCAGCCGCACGCGCGCGCCACTGCCCATCGGCGCCTGCCCGTAGCGGGTCCACGCCGCCACCGTCAGCACCACGAGCCGCCCGTCGCCCACCCGCAGCACGCGCCACACCGAGGGCAGCACCGCCAGCCGTTCGCCGGTGCCCGAGTACACATGCACCGCCGGCGCCATCGCCGAGGCCTCGCAGGACGCCGCCACGGCGAACTCCGGCCGACCGTCCCCATCCAGGTCGCCCAGCCCCTGCACGTCGAGGCCGAAGCCCGACGCCGGCCGTTCGCCCGCGATCCGCCGCAGCACCTCGCCGGTCCGTCCCGACACCAGCACCACTTCGCCCGCGGGCATGGTCCACGGCCGCAGCGAGTGCAGTCCGACGAGCAGATCCCCCACGCCATCGCCGTCCAGGTCGCCGGGACCCGCCACGCAGGCCGAACCGCGGTAACCGGGGAACTCCAGCCGCCGCAGCAGCACGCCGTCCCGGCCCGAGCGCAGTTCCACGTAGAGCCCGCCCTCGGCGCAACCGGTGCCCACCGCCAGGTCCAGGGCGCCATCGCCATCCAGATCGCCCGGCGTCGCCAGGTGCTGTCCATACGCGTCGAACGACGCGCGCCCGGCCAGTTCGTAGCGCAGCGTGCCATCGCCTTCGAACACGCGCACCACGCCGCACCGCACCCGGTCCCCCACCGACGCGTGGGTCGCGCTCACCGCCACCGCCGCCGAGAGCCCCGTCATCGCGTAGCCGAACACCTCCGCCGGGTCGTGGCCTTCCAGCACGCGCAGGACCCGGCCGCCCTGCCCCGATACCAGCCACACCTGGTCGGCGCGACCCACGGTCGAACGCCAACCCGTGGCCAGCGCCGCGTCGGCGAAGCCGTCGCCGTCCAGATCGCCGAGGCCGGCGATCCCGCTGCCGAGCCCGTCGGCGGGCTCGCCGCCGCGCACCGTGAAGCAGGGAACGCCGGCCGGGTCGAACGCCGCCACCTCGCCGTGATGCAGCGCCGCGCCCGTGCCGGCGCCGGCCACCAGCAGCCGCGGCGTCGGGCCCGGCAGCACCGCCAGCGCCGGCCGCCAGAGCACCTGGAAGTCGAGGTTCGGGCGCAGCAGCTCGCCCTCCAGCCGCAGCGGCGCCGGCAGGGGCAGATCCGGCGCCAGCACGAACGGATCGCCGGGGCTCTCGCGCAGCGCCCCGTGCCGCTGCAGGATCGCCGCGGCGCGCGCCTCGCCGGCCTCGTCGAGCCAGGCCGCCACCAGTTCCTGCCGTTCGGCCGCGGGCATGGCCAGCAGCCTGGCCAGATCGAGGCGCAGCACCGCGGTGCGCTGCACCAGCAGGTCGAACGGATCCCGCGCCCCGGCTTCCAGCCGCTCGGCGAACCGCCGCGCACCCTGCTGGCTGGCCAGCATCGGCACCGTCGCGGATCCTTCGGCGAGCATCGCGCGGGCCCGCGCCGCCATCGCCAGCACGCCGAGCAGATGACCCGCATCGCTCACCTCGCCGGCGGTGGCCCCGAGCAGCAGCCGTGCCTGCATTGCCGGCGGCTGCTCCGCCCAGTACGCGCGGGCCGCCTGCAGCAGATGCCGGCGATGCATCGGCTCGCCGGGCTCCAGCGCGACCTGGTTGACCGCAGCGATCAGGGACCTGCGCCAGTCGGCCCGGGCGAGCCAGAGCGGCACCAGGCGGTGGTAGTGGTTGCCGCGCTGGTAGCAGCGCTCGGCCTCGGCATCGTCGCCGCGCAGCCAGGCGAGGTCGCCGCACGCCAGCTGCAGTTCCTGCGGATCGGGCGCCGTCGCCGCCGCCGCCACGTTGCCGTGCAGCCGCTCGGCCAGCGCCAGATCGCCGCACTCCACCGCCGCCCGCATGGCCGCCAGCTGCAGGCCACCGTGGTCCGGCCGGCCCTGCGCCACGGTCAGGAGCCGGGGCAGGGCCCGCTGCGGCTCGCCGCGGGCCAGGAACACCACGCCCAGCAGCGCCTGCACGAAGGGATCGGCGCGGTCATGCCCTTCGGCCTGCTGCAGCGCCGCGGTGGCGAGGTCCAGATCGCCGTCCACCCAGGCCAGCACGCCGATGCCACGCGCATCCACCGCGCCGAGCTTCGTCAGCGCCGCCGCATCGGGTACCGGCCCGCCGCTGGCCCAGGCGAAGGTGGCGGGACAGTGCTCGGCCAGCGCGGCGCCTGTCTCCCGATCCAGCGGCTCGCCCTCGAGGCGACGGTACGCGGCCCGGAGCACGTTGCGTTCGATGACGAGGTCGGTGCGGTCCCGCTGGAACTTCAGCGCCTGGTCGTAGGCGAGTGCGGCCCGGCCGACCAGCTCGCGGGTGCGCTCCCGCGCCGCCGGCTGGCCGCGCACGGCCTGCAGACGCAGCCGCAGGGTGTGCCGCGCGTCCAGCAGCAGCAGGCGCGCCTCGGCGGCCTGCTGGGTGACGCGTACGTTGGCGCTGGCCCGCCACTGGTGCTGCACCCACCACGCGCCGATCGCGAGGACCGCCAGCAGCACGCCCACGAGCGTGCCCCACACCGCGGCCCGGTTGCGCTGCACGAGGCGCCGCAGGCGGTAGAGCCGGCCCGGCGGCACCGCCCGCACCGGTTGCAATTCGAGGATGCGCTGCAGGTCCTGGCCCAGTTCGGCGGCGGTCGCGTAGCGGCGCTCCCGTTCGGGCGCAATCGCCTTGTGCACCACGGTCTCCAGGTCCCGCGGCAGATCGGGTCGCAGGGTCCGCAGGGGCGGCACCCCGGCGTTGGCCTGCGCCAGCGCCTGCGGCAACGAACGGCTCCGGACCGGCGGCTCGCCCGCGAGCGCGTGGTAGAGCGTGGCGCCGAGCCCGTAGACGTCCGCCCGCGCATCCAGCGTCGCGCCGGCGAGCTGTTCGGGCGAGGCGTAGCCGAGCGTGCCGACGAAGTCGCCGGTCACCGTGTGCAGCGACGCGTCGGGATCACGCACCAGGCCGAAGTCCGCCAGCAGGGCCTCGTACCGCTCGTCCAGCAGCACGTTGCCGGGCTTCACGTCGCGGTGCAGCAGCCCGGCGTCGTGCACCGCCTGCAGGGCAGAGGCGATCTGCACGCCGAGCCGGCAGACCCAGGGCACGAAGCGCCCCGCCGGCAGTGCGGCGGGATCGCCCTCGACCGGACTGCCGCGCGCCCGCCTGGCGATCAGTTCGCCGAGGCTCTTGCCCGGCACCCAGGCCATGGCGAAGCCGAGGTGTTCGCCGTCCTCCACCACGTCCAGCACCGGCACCACGTGCGGATGCCGGACCCGGGCCAGCGCCCGCACCTCGAGCAGGAAGCGCCGGCGCGCCCGTTCGCCCGACCACGGCCCGCCACCGAGCAGCTTGAGGGCCACCAGGCGCTCGCCCAGGGCCCGCTGCCGGGCCAGGAACACCGCCGAACTGCTGCCGCGGCCCAGTTCCTGCACCAGTTCGTAGCCGGCGACCTCGCGTACGGGCGGCACCGGTCCGGCCCGCCCGCCGGCCACCGCCCGGGCCAGCGCCAGGGCATCGGCGGCCCGATCGCGCAGGTCCGGTCGGCCGGCCAGCAGGGCTTCGAGGTCCGGCTCGCGACCGCGCAGCAGTTCGGCCAGGGCGCGCTCGAACAGGTCGTCGAGCAGGGTCTCGTCGGTCTCGGTCATCGGGCGCGGCGGCGGGGATTGTGCCAGGAGAAGCGGATCGGGGCGCGTCGTTCGCCCGTGCTACCATCCGCCGGCCGATGGAGCCCGGACCGAATCCCCTGCTCGACGATGGCCCCGAGGCCTGGGAACGGCTGGTGGCCACCCTGGGGCCGCCGGGCATGCTGCTCGGCATCGAGCGGCGCATGGGGACAGCGCTGCGGCAGGCGATGACGCCCGAGGACCTCTGGCAGGAGACGCTGCTGCATCTCTGGCGCGACCGCAAAGGCATCGAATGGCGCGGCTGGCCGGCCCTGCGGCGTCTCGTGCTGCAGATCGCCGAGAACCGGATCCGCAACGCCGCCGACCTCGGCAACGCGCAGAAGCGCGGCGGCGGCGCGGTGCCGTGCTCGCTGGACGACGACCTGCCGCCGCCGGTGGCGTCGACCACGCCGAGCCGGGTGGCCAGCCACGCCGAGGCGGCCCGCGCCATGGGCCGCGCGCTGGACGAACTGCCCGACGAGCTGCGCGAGGTGGTGCGGCTGCGGCTGCTGGAGGAGGTGCCGGTGCTGGAGGTGGCGGAACGGCTGGGGCTCGGCGAATCGGCGGTGAAGCACCGGCTGCGCCGCGGCGCGCAGCTGTTCCACGCGCGCGTGCGGGAGCTGCTGGCCGCGGTCCGCTGAGCCCGGGCCTGCTGGCCCTGCCGATGGCCAATCAGCTATGCTCCCACCCGTTCTGGCCCGGTGAGTGCTCGTCATGCGACATGGATCGATCACGATCAGCCTGGCTGCTGCCCTGCAGTTTCTCTGCCCGACACACGCGTCCGCCCAGCAGCCGACGCCCTCGACCTGGATCCCATGGGACCGCTGGCCGACGACGTTCGGCAGGATGGCCCTGGATCCCCTGACGGCCCGCCCGCAGATCCTCACGGAGTCGCAGTGGCTGCAGTGGAATGGCGCCACGTTCTGGCCCGGCAGGCCGCCGTTGCCCGCCACGCACTTCGGACGGTCCATCGCCATCGATCCAGTCTCGGGCTGGCTGTTCGCATACGCGTTCCATCGCTCCATCCCCGGGGCCCATATGCTCGCCTTCGACGGACGCAGCTGGCGCACCTTGCCGATGCCTGCCCTGGGCAGTTCCTATTGGAGCCGACATGTCGTGTTCGACTCCATGCGCGGGCAGATGGCCCTCATCGGACTGGTCGGTTCGACCGGCATTGCAATCTGGCACTGGAACGGCAGCAACTGGACGTCACCCATCGCGACGACCACGCCCCTTCAACACGGCAGCCTGCTCGCCGCAATGGACCTGCACCGTGGGCGACTGGTCGTCCTCGCCAGCCAGCAGCATCTCGAATGGGACGGCACCCGGTGGCACGCGCCCGGACCTGCCCCAAGCGTGCATGCACTCGGCTACGATCCGCGGCGGCGACGCATGGTCGCGGTCCAGCTGTACTCGGCACCGGCTGCGATCCAGGAATACGATGGGGCCAGTTGGACGCCGGCCATGCCAACCACCGTGTCCTCCGTCAGCGAGGCCAGCATCTGCCACGATCCGGCCCTGGGCGAGATGTTGATCCTCGCGGGTTCGAACATCGGTGAGCCCACCGTGTGGAGTTGGAATGGCGTCCGCCTGCAGGCCAGGGGCAGCCAGACCCCCGATCCAGAGGTCTATCAGCCCCTGTTCGATCCCATGCTCCTGCGCATGACGGCCAGCAGTCAGGACCGGTTGCTCGCCTGGGAAGGTGATCGCTGGGCGTCGATCGGGACCGGGTCGCAGCCCTCCTTCCGCACGCTGGATGCCCCAGGCCAACGGGTGGTGGGAATGCTCGGCCACGGACTGCTGGAGCTCCGGGGTGGCAGCTGGGTGCAGTTCGCCACCCTGCCCAACTACACATACCAGATCAGCAGCGGCGTGTTCGAGTTCGACCTGGGCGGCACCCTGCTGATCCACGGGCCCGCCCTGTGGCCTAGTCCGCCGGTGTCGCTGCTCTACGACCGCGTCCTCGGCTTCCAGCCCGCGCCAGCAGGCCCTCGCCCCACCGCCCAATCCGGTTTTGCTGCACGCCTGCACCCTGCTTCGGGCGGGATCATCCTCTTCGGTGGCACGGCGAATGGCCAGGACATGGCAGAGACCTGGCGGTGGGCCAGTGGCCAATGGCTGCAGCTGGCGCCGGCACATGCACCGTCACCCCGTGTCGACCCGGTGATGGCCGTGGACCCGACGACCGGCGACCTCATCCTGGCCGGCGGCCGGTCCGGTGCCGCGGCCACCCGGCTGCTCGATGCCTGGAGCTGGAATGGCACCGATTGGCAGCTCCTGTCCGGAACCCTGCCATTCCCCATCAACGGTCTGGCCTTCGATCCGATGCGGGGCACCATGACGGGCACCGCCCAGCGCAGGCTTGCCTACTACTCGCGCCATCCGTCGTCCACGTCAGCGGTCGGTTCGGGGTGCGGCGGACGCCGTGGCCCGCCCACGCTCATGGCCATCGGCGACCCGTCGCTCGGCAACGAGAGCTTCGCCTTGCGCGTGGGCAACCTCGATCCAGGAACCCCGGCGTTCGTCCTGTTCGACTTCGCCGCCAACCCGACGGCCTCGGGGCCATGTCCGATCCACCTGTCGCAACCGATGACCCTGGCGGTGCTCCCCGCCGATCTCCTGGGTGGCGCCAGCATTCCGGTCCCGGTGCCCTTCGTACAGCCTCTGCGCGGCCTCCTCATCCATCTGCAGGCCGGTGCGATCGACTTCGCGCCTGGGGCCCTGTACGGCGAGTACTCGCTGAGTGCCGGTCTCCGGCTGACCCTCGGCGACTGAGCGGCGCCTGGCCCTCCCTGCGCCGCAGGCTGCCACAATCAGCGCTGCCCGAACGCGAGCCGGTGGCCGTCCAGGTCCGCCACCACCTCTCCGGGGCGGTGATCGCCATCCCGGGCCAGCACGCCTGCATCCGGCACCGCCTTGACCGTCCCGTCGGCACCACGGATCCTGGCGGGCCGCGAACGGAAGTCCCCGCCGCCTCGCTCTCGCCACCCGGAGCCCACCATGACCTCGCCATTCACCCCGCTTCTCGCCGCCCTCGTCCTCGCCGCGCCGCTCAGCGCCCAGATCACCTACGTCGACGCCGACACCAACACCAACACGACGCTGGCCGACGGCTCGCCCTACACGCCATCCACCAGCACCAGCGGCACCGACAACCAGTGGGCGCTGCGGCCCTTCGCCAACGGCGGCACCATCCTGTCGAGCCACGACGTCTCCGGCTCCAACGAGGATGCGCCGATGCTGCGCACGACGATCTCCGGCCTGACGCCGGGACTGCCCTACCTCGTCTACACGTACTGGTGGGGCGGCTTCAACGTCACCTGGCGCGGCCGGGCGCTGGCCAGCGGCACGCAGCCGAGCCCGCAGCTGCCGGGCTACAACACCGTGCACAACGCCAGTTCGGTGTTCGCGCCGATGACGCCACTGGCGGTGGATTCGCCGGTGGGGCACCTGCAGACGACGCTCGGGCTCACCCGGGACGCCGCCAACTTCGAGAACTCGGGCCACTTCCAGAACCAGGTGATGCTGCAGGAGGGCAACCGCTGGCTGTTCGAGGTGCCGCTCGGCACCCATGTCGCCGACGGCAACGGCCAGATCCACGTCTATGCCGACGATCTGGAAGGGGTGCAGTCGACGTCGTTCCGCACCTGGTACGACGGCGTCGGCTACGAGCTGGCGCCGCTGCCGGTGGGCAACGGCTGCGGCAGCCCGCTGCCGCAGATCGGCAGCCTCGGCCAGCCGGTGATGACGCGGCCGTTCGCCGTGACGCTCGGCAACGCGCCGGCCAACTCGCTGGCCATGCTGGTGATCGGCTTCAGCGCGACCTCGTGGAACGGCGCGCCGCTGCCGTTCCCGCTGGCGACGCTCGGCTTCCCGGGCTGCGACCTGAACGTGGCGCCGGACCTCAATCTGTTCTTCGCCACCGACGGCAGCGGCAATGCGACCTATCCGATCACGGTGCCGGCGCTGGCGCCGATCGATGCCTTCTGGCAGTGGGGCGTGCTGGGCCCGGGCGGTCTCGCCAGCACCACCGGCCTGCTGACCCGCTTCCATCGCTGAGCCGATCGCCCGCTGCCGTGGGGAACGGGTAACGTTCCCCCGGCGCGGCCGGCCGCGGCCACCCGGGTGGCGCCGGAACAGGACTTGCGGACGCCGGCCGCCCGACCCTCCCCGCCGCATGCCCTTCACCCTCCTGCGCCCGTTCACCCCGTTCCTGGCATTGCTGCCGCTGGCCACGGCGCAGACCCCGGAATGGCGGCCCCTGCACCCGCTGTCCGCCACCGTCCGCAGCGGCGCCATGGACCCGCAGCGGGACCGGCCGCTGGTCACGACCGCCGGCCTGCAGCACGGACTCGATCTGTGGGAATGGCACAACCTCGACTGGCAGCGGCGCGAGCCCGGCGCGGTGCCGCCGTTGTTCGAGCCGGTGCTGGTGACCGACACCGTGCGTTCCCGCCTGCTGGCGTTCGGCCTGCCGGTCACGGGCACCAGCGGCGTGATGGCCTTCGACGGCATCGGCTGGCAGCCCGTGGGCTCCGGCATCAACCCGATCGTCCACGGTGCCACGCCTTGCTACGACCCGGTCCGCGACGAGGTGATCTTCTGCGGCGGAACGGTGCCGCAGGCCATCGCCATGCCGATGTGGACCTGGCGGAACGGTGTCTGGACCACGCGAGCACCCGCCGGCAACTGGCCGTCGCTGCGCCACGACCCGATGCTGGCGTTCGACCCGGTGCGCGGCCGCACGGTCCTGTTCGGCGGTTTCGATTGGGCGACCCTGACGCCGCTCGGCGACACCTGGGAATGGGATGGGGCCACCTGGACCAGCTTCGCCGGCCCGGCGCCGAGCCCGCGCGCCGCGGCGCGGATGGCCTACGACCCCTGGACCGCGTCGGTGGTGATGTTCGGCGGCTTCGATGGCAGCTTCTTCGCGCTCGACCAGACCTGGCGCTTCGACGGCGCGCAGTGGCTGCCGGTGAGTCAACCGGCGCCGCCCACCGCCCGCACCGACCACGTGATGATCACGACGCCGCTCGGCGTCTTGATGGTTGGCGGCCAGATGCACGGCGACACGTGGCTGTTCGCCGGTGGAACGTGGGTGCCGCTGCGTGCCTACCAGAACCCAGCCTGGCGGATCGAGGCGGCCATGGACTTCGATCCGGTGCACGGCGAACTGCTGCTGCACGGCGGCATCAGCGACCACTTCAGCGGCTTCCTGCGCGACGACACCTGGACCTGGGACGGCAGCTGGCGGCAGCGACAGCCGGCCACGCCGCCGCCGTGGCGGCTCGGCGCCGACCTGGTCTTCGACCGCGGCCGCGGCGAGGCGGTGCTGTTCGGCGGCCAGGGGATGGGCGGCCTCCTCGCCGACACCTGGATCTGGAACGGCCTCGACTGGAGCCCGCGGCAGCCGGCCGGCGCGCCGCCGCCGCGCTCGCACCACCGGCTGGCATTCGATCGCCTGCGCCAGCGCGTGGTGCTGTTCGGCGGCTTCGACGGGACCCATCACCTCGGCGACACCTGGCTGTGGGACGGCGCGAACTGGCTGCAGGCCGCACCGCCGCAGTCGCCGCCGGCCCGCTCCCGCCACCTGCTGGCGTTCGACGTCACCGCCGGGCTCTCTGTGCTGACCGCCGGCCTGGATGCCGCGGGCCCGCGTGGCGACACCTGGCTGTGGAACGGCAGCGCCTGGGCACCGACCGCCGCCACCACCGCACCCACGGCGGCCGGCGACTGCGAGTTCGACGCCCGGCGCGGCCGGGTCGTCGCGCTGGCCAGTGATCGGCAGTGGGCCTGGACCGGCAGCGACTGGGTGGGCACGCCGATCGCCGCGGGTGGCTTTCCGTGGAGCAACCCCCATGGCGCGATGGGCGCGGTGATCGCCTACGACGAAGCCCGGCAGCGGCTGCTGCTGTTCGGCGGCGACGCCAATGCCGCCCACGACTGGCTGCTCGCCTGCACACCGACGCCGGCGCAAGCGGTGGGCTACGGCGCGGGCTGCGCGGGCGCGGGTGCCGTGCCCGCGTTGTTCCCCCTCGGGCTGCCGGCGCTGCGGAACCAGGGTTTCCGGCTCGGCCTGCGCGCGGCCGGCTCCGGCCTGCCGACGCTGGTGGCCCTGGGCCTCGCGCAGCAGGCACTGCCGCTCGGCGGCGGCTGCAGCCTGCTGGTGGACCAGGTGACCTTCACCAGCTTCCAGGTGTCGGGCCCCGGCGGCTTCACCGAGACGCCGGTGCCGATCCCCGATCTGCCGCAGCTCCGCGGTCTCGTCGTGCACTGCCAGGGCTTCGCGATCGGGAACGGCGTCCTGGCGGTGACGGCGGGCCTGCGCCTCGTCGTCGGCGACTGAGGCCTGCTCGCCCGCGTGCCACCCGTCAGGCCGGCGGCGTGTCCTGGCGCAGCACCTGGCCGATCAGATGGTCCAGGTGCCGGCCGTTGTGCAGGGCCCGGGCGGCCAGATCGGGGATCTCGCCCTGGCCGCCGCCCTTCTGCTGGATGAGCAGCAGCTGCAGGATCAGGCCGTTCAACGCCGAGCGCAGGTCGTGCACCAGCCGGGGCAGGTCCCTGGCCTGCCCCGGTGGCGGCGATGGGGTCGCACGGGTCACGGCGATCGGCGCGCCAGGGCCGTCGGTGGCCGCGACCGCCCCGTGTTCCGGCACCGAGGCCAGCAGCGCCTGCAGGGCCTCCGGTTCCGGCGGCTTCGTCAGGTGATGGTCGAATCCGGCGGCCAGGGCCTGCGCCCGATCGCTGGCCTGCCCCCAACCGGTGATCGCCGCCAGCACCACCCGCTCGAAGCCGGGCGTGCCGCGCAACCGGCTGGCCACCTCGTAGCCGTTCATGCGCGGCAGGCCGATGTCCAGCAGCACCAGATGGGGCCTGACCGCTGCCGCGACCTGCAGCGCTTCGGCGCCGTCGAAGGCCACGTGCACCTCGTGGCCCAGCACCCGCAGCAGCTGGGTGAGGGTCAGGGCCGCATCACGGTTGTCCTCCACCACCAGCACCCGATGCCGGGGTGTGTCGCCAGCGGCCGGGTCGGACTCCAGGGAGGGCGCTGGATCCGCCACCTCGCCATGGGCCAGGGGCAGCCAGACGCGGAAGCAGCTGCCCTTGCCGGCACCGGCGCTGTCGACCTCGACCCGGCCGCCGTGCAGGTCGACCAGCGACTTCACCAGGGTCAGGCCGATGCCCAGCCCTTTGAAGCCGGTCTCCATCGAACGGTCGATCTGCGCGAACATCTCGAAGATGAGGTCGCGATGCTCCGGCTCGATGCCGATGCCGTCGTCGGTCACCGCGACGACCACGCCATCGTCCTGCAGCTCCGCCGCCAGCTCGATGTGACCGCCCTCCGGGGTGTACTTGGCGGCATTGCTGAGCAGGTTGCTGAGCACCTGCACCAGGCGGAGCGGATCGGCATGGAGCCACACGGGTTCGCCGGGCAGGACGACCTCCAGACGGTGATCGGACTGCTCGATGACGGGCTGGATCGCCTCCAGCGCCCGCTGCACGACCTCCGTCAGGGCGATGCGGCAGCGGCGCAGACGCAGCCGGCCGCGGGTGATCCGGGAGACGTCCAGCAGGTCGTCCACCAGCCGCGTCAGCTGGTGCACCTGCCGCTCCATCACCTCGCGGGTGGCGGCCATCTCCGTCGGGCTCGGATCGCCGATCCGCAGCACCTCCAGGGCGGTGCGCAGGGGTGCCAGCGGGTTGCGGACCTCGTGGGCCAGGGTGGCCAGGAACTGGTCCTTGCGCCGGTCGGCCTCGCGCAGCTCGGCGATCAGCTGCATCTGCCGGTAGGCGGCGGTGACGTAGCGGGAGATCGTCTCGAAGAACTCCAGGTCCTCGGGCCGGAACGCGTCGGCGCGCGTGGTGGCGAACGACAGGGTGCCGAGCAGGCGGCCACCGGCCACCAGCGGATTGCAGGCGTAGGCGCGGATGCCGTAGCCGCGCACCAGCTGCACCATCGGCTCGTCGGAGTCCTGGATGTGTTCGGCGACGATCGGTCGCCGCTCCCGGGCGACGGTCCCGCACACCGCCTGACCGAACTCGAGCCGGCTGATCCGCTTCGCCTCGGCGTCGTCAATGCCGGCGCACGACATCATGCGCAAGGCCGTGCCGGCCTCGTCCACCATGTAGTTGAAGTAGAAGTCGACGTCGATCTGTTCCTGGATCCGCTGGAACAGGCGATGCAGCATGGAGACCGGCTCGTCGGCGCTGAGGATCACGCCGGCGGCCTCCCACAGCAGGCGGAGGCGGCGACTCTGCGCCCGCAGGTCCTCCTCCTGCCGGCGGCGGTCGGTGACGTCGACCACCGAGCCGATGTAGCCGCGCCAGATCCCCTGCCGGTCGTGGTGCGGCCGGCCGGCGCCGGTCACCCAGCCGTGGCCGCCATCGACCCGCCGCAGCCGGAAGTCGATGGCGAACGGCTCGCATCGCCCCGCCGCCGCCAGGAAATGCGAATGCACGCGGCGGCGGTCGTCGGGATGCACCGCCTGCAGCCAGCCGTCGCCCAGCGCATCCGCCAGGGCCATGCCGGTGTACTCGGTCCAGCCACGGCTCAACAGGGTGCAGCGATTGCCCTCGTCCGCCACCCAGAGGATGCCCGGGGCGGCATCGACGAACTCGCGCAGACGCAGTTCGGTGTCGCGACGCAGCCGCGACAGCCGCAGCTGGCCGTCCACCCGCGCGATCAGTTCGCGGGCACTGAACGGCTTCATCAGGTAGTCGTCGGCGCCGGCGTCCAGGCCCTCCACCCGCGCCTCCTCGCCCGCCCGCGCCGACAGCAGCACGATGGGCACACTGGTCGTGCGCGGGTCGTCGCGCAGGGCACGCAGCAGGCCGAAGCCATCCAGGCCTGGCATCATCACGTCGCTGACCACCAGATCCGGCAGCCGCTGTCGGACCCGGGCCAGGGCTGCCTCGCCGTCGGCGGCGGTGCTGACGCGGTAGCGCCCCTGCAGCAGGCTGGCGACGTAGGCGCGCATGTCGGCGTTGTCGTCGACGAACAGCACCTCGGCCCGGTCAGCGTGGTCATCGGCGGCCACCGGCGGCGCCGCGTCGTCCTCCTTTTCCTCGACGCGCCCCTCCTGCGCGTCCGGCAGCCAGCGCAGGGCCTCCTCGACGAAGGGCGCCGCCCCGGTGGCGGTGCTGGCCAGGCTCCGTGCCGCGCCGATCCGGTCGGCGGGCAGGTGGGCGGTCCCGGCGGGCACGCGCACCGTCATGGTGGTGCCGCGCCCGGGTTCGCTGGCCACCTCGATGGCGCCGCCGTGCAGGCGCACCAGTTCCTGGACCAGCGCCAGGCCGATGCCGGAGCCCTCGTGGGTGCGGCCGCGGGTGCCCTCCACCCGGTGGAACCGTTCGAACAGGCGCGGCAGCTCGGCGGCGGGAATGCCGACCCCGGTGTCGCGGACGGTCAGAACCGCCGCATCGGCGCGCGCCTCCAGGCGGACCTCGATCTCGCCGGCGAAGGTGAACTTGAAGGCGTTGGAGAGCAGGTTGAGGACGATCTTCTCCCACATGTCGCGGTCGACGTGGATCGGCTGCGGCGAGCCCGGACAGTGCACCCGCAACGCCAGTCCGGCGCGCTCGCACGCCGACCGGAAGTTGCTGGCCAGCTCGGCGGTGAATGGTCCGAGATCGGTGGCCTCATAGGAGGCCTGCACGCGGCCCGCCTCGATGCGTGAGAAGTCCAGCAACGAGTTGACCAGCTTGTGCAGGCGGAGCGCGTTGCGATGGGCCAGGGCGATCGGCTCGCGCTGGGCCTCCGGCAGGCCGGGCTGCGCCAGGCTGCTCTCCAGCGGCCCCAGCATCAGCGTCAGCGGTGTGCGGAACTCGTGGCTGACGTTGCTGAAGAACGTGGTCTTGGCCCGGTCGATCTCGGCCAGGGCCTCGGCCCGCCGCTTCTCCTCCTCGTAAGACCGCGCATTGCCGATGGCGTTGCACACCGTCTCCCGCAGCATGCGGAAGAAGGTGCGGTAGTGGTCGTCGAAACGCAGCCGCGGACTCGCCCCGACGATGAGCACGCCGAGCGGCCGCGCCATGCCGGCGAACACGATCGGCAGCAGCGCCGCCGTGTGGGGCGATTCCGGATACGGCCCGCACTCGAGGGCGCCGAACCGTTCCTTCAGGTCGGTGAGCACCACCGGACGGTCCCCGTTCGTCGCCCGGCCCAGCGGCCAGCCGTCACCATCATCGCGTTCCCGGCCGATCTCGCGGGGTGCGGCCGTGCTCCCCGCCGGCAGGTTGGCCGCCGCCACCAGCCGCGCCGGGCCGGCTTCGCCCTGCAGCTGGTAGAAGAGACAGAACGGCACGTCGAGCTGGTGACGTTCCAGCGTCCGCACCACCTGCGCCATCGCCTCGTCCACCGAGGCCGCCTCAGTGCTCTCCTCGGCGATCTCGCGCAGCACCCCCAGCCGGCGCTCGCCGACGCTCTGCGCAGTCATCTCGGTCACCGGATGGAACAACCCGGCGACGCGCCCGGTCTCGTCGCGGATCGGGCTGAACGAGAAGGTGAAGAAGGTCTCCTCGAGGTAGCCGTAGCGGTCGAGGAACATGCGCTGGTTCTCGAGGAACGCGGTCTGCCCGGCCGCCGCGCTCTCGAACGCCTCACCGATCACCGGCCACGCCGAGAACCAGCATTCCTTGAAGTCCTGGCCCATCGAGTCGGGATGCTTGGCGCCGCAGATCGGCCAATAGCCGTCGTTGTAGATCTGCACGCGCCGCGGCCCCCAGGCGATCGAGATCGGGAAGTTGGATGACAGGGCGAGGCTGACCGTGGTGCGCAGACTCTGCGGCCAGCGCTCCATCGGACCGAGCGGCGTGCGCGACCAGTCCATCTGGCTGACCACTTCGCCCATCCTGCCGCCGCCGGCCAGCCAGTGCGCGGCGATGGCCGGAACGGGCTCGATGCCGGATGTCTTGCGACGAGGAGTGGACACGACGTGGGCCGGGAGAGCACAGAAGGTGCAGACCACGGCCGGAGCCGTCAACCGCCGTTCGCCGTGATGTGCGCGGCGTGACAGGCGCCGTCGTCGGTGATCAGCAGTGCCGCTGCCGATCCCGGTGCCCGGCGCCCGCCAGCGACTCGGCGATCTGCACCGCGTTCAGCGCCGCACCCTTGCGGAGCTGGTCGCCCACCACCCAGAACGTGAGCCCCGGCGTGAACACGCGGCTCGGGCGCACGCGGCCCACCGCCACCTCGTCGCGGAGCGCCATCGGCCGCGGCTGCGGGTACACCGCGTTCCCGGGATCGTCCTGGACGATCACGCCCGGCGCTGCCGCCAGCGCCGCGCGGGCCGCGGCGGGGCTGAGTTCGCGCTGCAGCAGCACCGACACCGCCTCGCTGTGGCAGCGCTCCACCGGCACCCGCACGCAGGTCGCCTCCACCGGCAGCTCCGGCAGGCCGAGGATCTTGCGCGTCTCGTCGCGCATCTTGTCCTCCTCCTTGGTGTAGCCGTCGGGCTGGAAGGCATCGACGCGGGGGAACAGGTTGAAGGCGAGATCGTGGGCCAGCGCCGTCGGCGTGAACGGCTCGCCGCGCAGGGCCGCCGCGGTGCCCTCGCGCAGTTCGGCCAGCGCCCTGGCCCCGGCGCCCGACGCCGCCTGGTAGGTCGCCACCTGCACCGCCCGCAGGCCCGCCTGCCGATGCAATGGCCAGAGCGCCAGCACCAGGAGGATCGTGCAGCAGTTGGGGTTGGCGACGATGCCGCGGTGGCCCGCCAGCGCCGTCGCGTTCACCTCGGGCACCACCAGCGGCACCGCCGGATCCATGCGGAACGCCGAGCTGTTGTCGACCACCACGGCGCCGGCGGCGACCGCCTGCGGCGCCCATTCCCGCGCGATGCTGCCACCGGCGGAGAACAGGCAGAGGTCGAGGCCGCGCAGGGCCTGCTCCGACAGGGCCTGCACCGGCAGCTCCTCGCCACAAAAGCGCAGGGTGCGGCCCGCCGAGCGCGCCGACGCCAGCAGGCGCAGTTCCCGCAGGGGGAAGGCGCGCTGCTCCAGCACCGCCAGCAGGTCCTCACCGACCGCGCCGGTGGCGCCGACGATGGCCACCCGGGCCGGGCTCACGGCGTTGCCTCGCGATCCCACGTGCCGGACTTGCCGCCGGACTTGTGCAGCAGCCGCACCTGCTCGATCTGGGCGTCCCGGCACAGCCCCTTCACCATGTCGTAGAGGCAGAGCGCCGCCACCACAGCCGCGGTCATCGCCTCCATCTCGACGCCGGTGGGCCCGGTGGTGCGGGCCTCGGTGCGGATCGCGATGCGGTCGTCGCCCAGCGGCGCGAAGTCCACGGTCACCGCCGACAACGGCAGGGGATGACAGAGCGGCACCAGCCCGGCGGTCGCCTTGGCGCCCTGGATGCCGGCGATGCGGGCCACCGCCAGGGCCTCGCCCTTGGGCAGGTCCCCCTGCAGGACGCGGGCCCGCACTGCCGCCGGCAGCCGCAGGCAGGCCTCGGCCCGCGCCACCCGCAGGGTCGTCGGCTTCTGCGACACATCGACCATGCGGGCGTGGCCGCGGGCGTCGAGGTGCGTGAGCGATTCCGGCGGCGGATCGGGTTCGGCGGGCGGCGGCACGGGCGCGAATGTAGCGCCCTGCCGGGCCGGAACCACGTCCGGGCCCGCTCGAGAAAGTCCCTGCCGCGCCGGCCGCCGGCCCGTATAGGTTGCCTCGGCAACCTCCCATCCTATGGAGGCCTGCCGTGCCGACCGCCGACCCGGCCGTTCTCCCTTGACCCACGCCCACGCCGGCGTCGATCACGACCTGACCAGACCGCCGGACCCGACCGCACGAAGCAGCACCCGCGACCACCCGGAGCCCTGATGCAACCGAACTCCTGCGCCCGCGCCGTCCTCGCCGCCCTCCTCTGCCTCCTGCCGGCGGTGCCGCTCGGCGCCCAGGGCAACCTCCAGGACCAGGTCGCCGTGCTGCTGACCCAGGCCGACGCCGGTGACGTGACCCAGGCCTTCCGGCTGGGCGACGACGCCGCCGACCTGGTGGTCGACGCCGAGAAGACCGATCCGCTGCGCGACGCGGTGATGGCCTCGATCGGCCGTCTGCAGGACAAGGGCCGGCTGGCGGCGGCGATCGCGCTGCGCTCGCTGCGCAACGACGCCACCTACGGCACCGACATCCTCGAGGTCCTGACCCCGGTGGCGAAGAGCGCCGACCCGGCGGTGCGTTCGGCCGCCATGTCGGTGCTGGCCAACGACCGCTACTTCAACACCCGGGTGCTGCCCAAGGTGCAGGACCTGCTCAAGCAGAACACCGTCGACGAGCTGGTGCCGCCGGACGTGCGCATCGAGGCGGCGCTGGGGCTGTGGGCGGTGGGCACCAGCGAGCAGAAGGGCAACGCCAAGCAGGCCCTGGAGTCGTTCCTGCGCAGCCAGGACCGGGAGCTGCGCAACCGCGGCGCCCTGGCGCTGGCCACCATCAACACCGCCGGCGGCGAGGCCTGGCAGGTGCTGCGCGAGATCGCCGACCAGCCCACCGACAGCGGCCGCCGGGCGAAGCTGATCCTGCAGCGCGAGGAGGAACGGCGGCAGTTCGAGGCGATGCTGCGCCGGCTGATGGACCAGCAGCTCGGCAAGCCGGCGGCCGGCGCCGACGCCGACGACTTCGCGATCCTGCGCGAGCTGAAGCTGCGGATCCGCGCCCAGCACATCCGCGGCCAGGACTTCACCGAGCAGGACCTGATCGAGTTCGCCGCCAAGGGCATGCTGGAGAACCTCGACCGCCACTCCAGCTACTTCCCCAGCGACGAGTTCCAGCGGTTCTTCTTCGACCTGAACCGCGAGTACGGCGGCATCGGTGCCTTCGTCAACTTCGACCAGGACGGCGACTTCTCGATCGTGCGGCCGATCTACAGCGGTCCGGCCTACCGGGCCGGCATGCGGTCGGGAGACAAGATCCTCGAGGTCGACGGCTGGGAGACCGCCAATCACACCAGCGAGGAGATCATCAGCCGCCTGAAGGGCCGGCCGGAGACCCCGGTGGTGCTGAAGGTGTTCCGGCCGGGCTGGACCCAGCCCGAGGACATCACCATCGAACGGCGCCAGATCCAGGTGCCGTCGGTCAACTCGGCGATGCTGCCCGGCAAGATCGGCTACCTCGAGCTGGTCACGTTCGGCGCCAGCGCGTCCGACGAGATCGACCGCGCCCTGCGTGAGCTGAAGGACCGCGGCGCCAAGGGCATCGTGCTCGACCTGCGCAACAACACCGGCGGCTACCTGACCCAGGCCCGCGAAGTGGTCGAGAAGTTCGTGCCCGGCCGCAAGGTCGTGGTCTACACCGAGGGCCGCACCGAGGAACGGCAGAACTACCTGACCCGCGATCGCGCCATCTGCGACCTGCCGCTGGCGGTGCTGATCAACGGCTTCAGCGCGTCGGCCAGCGAGATCGTCGCCGGCGCCCTGCAGGACCACGGCCGGGCGGTCATCGTCGGCGAACGTTCCTTCGGCAAGGGCAGCGTGCAGAACCTGCTGCCGCTCAGCGGCTCGCCCGGCGAGGAGTTCGAGGACCTCAACAACGACGGCGTCTGGGAGGAGGGCGAGCCCTTCACCGACCGCAACCAGAACGGCAAGTTCGACGTCGGCCCGCGCCTGAAGCTGACCGTCGCCAAGTACTTCCTGCCCAGCGGCCGCTGCCTGCACAAGGAGTTCGGCAAGGACGGCAAGGTGGTCGACCCCAACTGGGGCGTGATGCCGGAGCACGTGGTGCAGCTCCTGGAGAACAAGCCCGAGGACGCCTGGAAGAACGCCGCGGTGTTCGCGCTGCTCAAGAAGGGCGTGTTCCGCGACTACGTCAAGAAGCACTTCGACGGCCACAAGGACCTGTTCCTGCAGATCGCCGAGGGCGACCAGGGCGATGCCGCGCGCTACCCGGAGTTCGACGCCTTCTACCAGTCGCTCGACACGCACCTCACCAAGGACGACGTGCGGCGCTGGCTCCGCTACGAGATCCGCGACGCGGTCTCCGACCTGCGCGGCAAGACCTATCCGGGCGGTCGCGCGCTGGGCGACCCGCAGGAGGACGCCCAGCTGCAGGAGGCCTCGCGGCAGCTCCTGCAGCGGCTGGGCACCGACATCCGCACGCTCGACGAGTACCGCAACGTGCTGAAGATCACCTTCGACGCCACGGCGCAGAAGGATCCGGCGCCGAAGCCCGGCGAGAAGAACGGCTAGGACGTGCCGACCCGCAGGCGGATGCCGCGGGTCCCGGCCAGGCCCTGCAGCGGCGGCAGCGGCGCGCCCGCCGGATCCTCCACCAGCCACTGGCCGAACACCTCGAAGCCGATCAGGCCCGCGGCGTTCGGCACCGGCATCGCGAACTGCGCGCGGCCCTGCGGGGCGGTGAGCACGAACACCGAGGGGAAGGCCTGCAGCGGGTCCACCAGGGCCGTGCAGGCTCCGGCCAGCGGCAGCTGGGCCCGGCCGGCGCTCAGCAGCAGCACCGCCGGACGCTGCGGGCCGGCGCCGGTGAGCTGCACGCGGAACCCGGCGTTGCCGAGCGTCGGCAGCCCGCTGGCCTGGATCACCGGCACGCCGACGGCGCCGGCGCAACCGTCGCCGTAGAGCCCGACGAAGGCCCGGTCGTTCGGCCCCAGGTACCACGGCGCGCACAGCGGCGAGTTGCGGAAGAACTGGTCCAGCAACGCCGCCACCTTCTGCCGGCCGCTCGTGGCGGGATGCGTGCCATCGGCCTGGAAGTCCTGGCACTGCCAGACGAGCCCGTCCTGCCGCGGCGTGAGCCCGTCGGCCCACAGGTAGGGCCCCCAGCCGAGCCACGGCGCCTGCACCGGACCCAGGGCCGGGTCGGCGTTGAGCAGCGGATCGCCGCCGATCTGCTGCTCGATGGTCCAGCGCACCGCGAAGCCCGACTCGTAGGCGAACGGCTCCGGATTGAGCGACGAGGTCGCGTAGCCGGCGTAGATGCGGCTCGACAGGAAGCAGAGCTGCACGTTCGGGTACTTCTGCTGCAGGATCCGCGCGATGGTGGCGAGCTGGCCCTGCAGCGACTGCGCGTGGGCCGGGAAGCCGCCGGCGGGCCCGGGCACCGCCTCCTTCAGCCACACCGCCGCCACCTGCTGCGGCGTCACCCCGTTCTGCTGCAGCCGTTGCGCCACCAACGACCAGAACGCCGCGTTCGGATCGACGATGATGCCGGCGTGCTGGCCGCCCTGGGCGCCGTCCACCACCACCACCCGGCCGCTGCGGTTCGGGTCGGCGTTGCTGAGCTGGACGAACTGGCTGAACTCCTGGGTCGTGTTGGACATGCCGATCGACAGCAGCACGATGCGGCCGTT
>CAZMGG010000068.1:27033-29542 GCA_964565715.1 uncultured candidatus Brocadiaceae bacterium
ACGAGGCAACGCAGGGCGGGCAGGGCAGTCATGACCGCATCTTGCCCCGCCAGAGCCCCGCGCAACCGCCCGGCCGCTCTCGTGACGAACTCGTGACCGTCAGTCCCGACCCCAGACGCCGTCCACCAGCCGGCGGATGCCGCGCGGATTGCCGTCGCGCAGCTCCGCCGGCAGCAGCGCCGCCGGCACGTCCTGGAAGCAGAGCGGCCGGCACCAGCGCAGGATCGCGGCGCTGCCCACCGAGGTGACCCGCGGGTCGGTGCTGGCCGGGTACGGCCCGCCGTGCTGCATCGCGTGGCACACCTCGACGCCGGTCGGCACGCCCTGGCACAGGATCCGGCCGACCCGCGCGGCCAGCAACCCGAACAGGTCCTGGTGCGCCTGCAGGTCCTGCCCGGTGCCATGCAGGGTGGCGGTCAGGTGACCGTCCAGGGCCGCCGCCACCGAACGCAGGCCTTCGTCGTCGGCACAGCGCACCAGCAGCACGCACGGCCCGTAGATCTCCTGCCGCAGCCGTGGCTGGCCGAGGAACGCCTGCGGCGTCACCGCCAGCAGCACCGGCGCCATCGCGGCGCCCGTCGCGGTCTTCCCGGTCAACACCGAGACGCCGGGCAGCGTCCGCACCGCTTCGACCTCCGCGCGGAACGTGGCGGCGATGCCGGCATGCACGGCGCAGCCGGGCGGCACGGCCGCGAGCCCGTCGCAGAGTGCCGCGACGAACGCGTCGGCGCCCGCGCCCTCCCGCAGCACCACCAGGCCCGGGCTCGTGCAGAACTGGCCCATCGCCAGGGTCGCCGAGCCGGCCAGGGCGGCGGCGAGCGCCGGGCCCCGTTCCGCCAGGGCGCCCGGCAGCACGAACACCGGGTTCACCGAGCCCATCTCGCCGAACATCGGGATCGGCCGTTCCCGGCCGCAGCACAGGTCGAACAACGCGCGGCCGCCGCGCAGCGAGCCGGTGAAGCCCACCGCGGCGATTGCCGGGTGCCGCACCAGCTCGGCGCCGACCCGCTCGGCCCGCCCCTGCAGCAGCGCGAAGGTGCCGGCCGGCATGCCGTGGGCCAGAGCGGCGGCGGCGATCGCCCGGGCCGCCAGTCCGCTGGTGCCCGGATGCGCCGGGTGCGCCTTGGCCACCACCGGGCAGCCCGCCGCCAGCGCCGACGCGGTGTCGCCGCCCGCCACCGAGAAGGCCAGCGGGAAGTTGCTGGCGCCGAACACCGCCACCGGGCCGAGCGGCACCAGCATCCGCCGCAGGTCCGGCCGCGGCAGCGGCGTGCGCTGCGGCTGCGCCCGGTCGATCCGCGCGTCCACCCAGGAGCCCTCGGCGACCAGATCGGCGAACAGCCCGAGCTGCGCCACCGTGCGGCCGCGCTCGGCCTGCAGCCGCGCCTGCGGCAGGCCGGTCTCCGCCTCGGCACGCTGCAGCAACTCGTCGCCGAGCCCCACCAGCGCCTCGCCGATGCCGCGCAGGAACGCCGCCCGCCGGTCCGGCGGCACCTTCGCCACCGCCGGTGCGGCCTCGCCCGCGGCCCTGCAGGCGGCGTCCAGTCCGGCCGGGGTCGCGTCGCAGAAGGTCCCCGGCAGCAAGGCACCGGTGCGCGGATCCCTTGCCTCGAAGCCCTCGCTCACGCGCTGCCCTCCGGCCGCGCCGCCAGCGCCGCCCGCAGCAGGCCCAGCACGTGCTCGCGGCGGGCACCGCTGAGCGGCAGCCGCGGCGGCCGCACCCGTTCGCTGCCCTGACCCACCTCCTGCTGCACCAGCTTGATGCACTGCACGAAGTCCTTGCCGGTGTCGAGCCGCAGCAGCGGCAGGAACCAGCGGTAGAGCGCGTCCGCCCGCTCCTCACCGGCCATGGCCAGCCCGAACAGCTGCACCGACTCGGCGGGGAACGCATTGACCAGCCCCGCCACCCAGCCGGTGGCGCCGGCGTGGGCCCCTTCCACCGCCATGTCGTCGAGTCCGACCAGCACCTGCAGACGGCCGCGCAGCAGGGCCAGGATGCCGGTCACCCGCCGGCTGTCGCCGCTCGACTCCTTCACGGCGTGCAGGTTCGGATGCGCCGCGGCCAGCTCGGCGACCTGCTCGGGCAGGAAGTCGACGCCATACGCGATCGGGTTGTTGTAGAGCATGCACGACAGCCCGGTGGCGCCGATCACCGCGCCGACGTGGGCGCGCGTCTCCGCCCAGGTGCCCTGGTACACGTAGGGCGGCAGCACCATCAGGCCGCGGCAGCCGGCCGCGGCGGCGGCCTTCGCCAGCCGCACGGCCCCCTCGGTGCTGGAGTGCGCGATGGCGGCGATGGCCGGCCGCTCGCCGCAGGCCTTGGCGATCGTGCGCAGCACCGCGACCTTCTCGTCGTGTTCGAGGCTGGCGCCCTCGCCCAGCGACCCCAGCGCGATGATGCCGCCGCAGCCGTGCCGCAGCAGCCACTGGCAGTGCCGCGTGAGGAACGCGTGGTCGATGGCGCCGTCGGCGGCGAACGGGGTGGTGATGGCCGGCAGCACGCCGGCCC
>CAZMGG010000069.1:0-318 GCA_964565715.1 uncultured candidatus Brocadiaceae bacterium
CTTGAACAGGTCGCGCACGCGTGAGGCGCCCACGCCCACGAACATCTCCACGAAGTCGCTGCCGGAGATGCTGAAGAAGGGCACGTCGGCCTCGCCGGCGATGGCCTTGGCCAGCAGGGTCTTGCCGGTGCCCGGCGAGCCGACCATCAGCACGCCGCGCGGGATCCGGCCGCCGAGCCGGGCGAACTTGCCCGGGTTCTTCAGGAACTCGATGATCTCGCGCACCTCGGCCTTGGCCTCGTCCATGCCGGCGACGTCGTCGAACGTCACGTTGGTGCGGTTCTCCTTGGTGTAGAGCGCCGCCCGGCTGCGGCCGAA
>CAZMGG010000069.1:328-9079 GCA_964565715.1 uncultured candidatus Brocadiaceae bacterium
CGTGTTGGCCTCGGTCAGGTGGAAGGCGCGTGGGTTCAGCGACAGGGTGAAGTCGCGGACCGGCACGCCCTTCGCCGCCAGCAGCGCCGCCGCTTCCTGCAGGCTGGCGCCGGCACCGCGCGGTTCGAGGCGCACGTAGCTGGTGCGGTTGTCGCGCTGCACCAGCGCGGTCAGGTAGTTGCCGGCCTGCCGGCCGTCGCGCTCGGCGGCCGGCTGTACCGGCTGCGCGCCCTTGCCCGCCACCTCGCTGACGAAGTAGGCCTGGGTGACCCGCACCCGGTCGTTCCGCACGTCGTCGAGGAAGCGTTCCAGCGAGCCTTGGTCGTCCGTCGGATACAGGTCCGGGTCGAGGCGCAGCTTCGGCAGGGTGCGATACAGCTCGGTGTCCTTGTCGAGCAGTTCGCGCACCACCAGTTCCATGTGCCGCACGCGCCCCTCGCTGCGGATCTCCACCGTCGCCACCCCGGTGTCGGACAGCGACAGGTTCTCGACCTGGCCGTTGAGCAGGTGGCTGTAGAAGGCGTCGATCGAGCTGCTGCTCTCGATGCCGGCCCGCGACACCACCAGGAACAGGGCGGTGAGCAGGGCCAGGATCAGGATCACGCCGCCCATGCCGCGGGGCTTGCGGGCCTTGGTGGTGCCGTCGTCGCCGGGGGCGGACTTGATCTCGCGCTTGGTCATGCGGTGCTGGCGGCCGCCTGGGGACGGCGGCGCCCTTCCTAGTTCGTCAAATCCCCGCCTCAAGGGCAAGGGCGATCTTGCGGGCGAGGTCCTGGACCAGCTCCCGGCGGGCCGAGGTCAGGTCCTCGCCGATCGGGCTGCGGAACTCGGCGCGGTCGGCGATGGCCCGCGCGACCAGGATACGGCCATCCCGGGCCCGGCGCAGGCGGATGCGGACGGTGGTCTCCTCGGTGCCCTCGCGGACCGGGTCCTGGCGGCTGCCGGGCACCAGGGTCCGCTCCCGATCGTCGCTGATCTCGACCTCGAGGATCGCGTCGGCGGTGGTCCGGGTGGCGGGCAGCAGGCCGGCGGTGGTGGGCAGCTCCCGGGCCAGGGCGGCGCTGAGGTCCGCCTCCAGCCGCTGGCGCCAGCTGCTGTTGCCGGCCACCTCCAGGAACACGCTCCGCACGCCCTGCTGGTCGAGGCCGGAGCCGAACGAGTAGCCGCAGCCGGCCAGCACGGTCAGGGCCAGGCAGGCCAACGCGGTGCGGTGGGGCCCGGGCCGGGTCATCGGCCGGCGTCCTGGGGCGGCCGGTCCGCGGGCGGCAGCTCGCGGAGCCGGGCGCTGGCGGCCTCGGCGCCGGCGGTGCCGGGGAAGCCGTCCACCGCCTGGGCCAGGTGGTGCCGCTCGCCGAAGGCGTTGCCGATCCGCCGGTAGAACGCCGCCACGGTCACGTGCCGCTCCGCCTGCCACTCGCGCAGGCGTTCCTGCGCCGCGGCGGCGTCGGCGACGAACGCCGGGTTCTCCGGCGGATTGGCCAGGAACTCGGCCAGTTCGCGGCTGGCGTGCTGCATCTGCTCCTCGTCGTAGTCCGGCCCCTGCAGGGTGGCGACGATGCTCATCGCGTAGCGGTAGCGGGCCAGCGGCACCCACTCGCTGTCCGGCCGGCGTCGCAGCAGGTCGCGGAAGCGCTCCTGGGCCAGCTGGTAGTCGCCGTCGGCCATGGCCATCTCGCCCAGCAGGCGCAGGGTGTCGGCCAGGTGCGGGTTGTCCGGGTAGCGGGTGATCAGGTGCTCCAGCACCGTGCGGCCGGCCCGCCGGTCCGACCAGAAGATCCAGAAGCCGGCGTCGCTCTGCACCAGCCGCCGGCCGGCGTCGAACTGCACCTGGATGACCCGCGGGCGCAGTTCGCTGTGCGGATGGCGGTCGGCGAACTCCTTGATGGTCTGGAACGCATCCCAGTCCTCGCCGGTGGCGAGCTGCGCCGACGCCAGGGTCAGCTCGAAGCGGTCGCGGATGCGGCGGGGGAACTCGCGACGGTCGTGGCGGGCCAGCAGGTCGCGGCAGGCGGCGTGCTCGCCGGCGTTCTGCAGGGCGATGGCCTCGTCGAGGATCTCCTGGGCGTCCGGCAGCAGCGGCGGCTCGCCAGCGCAGGCGGCGAGGCAGAGGAGGAGGAGCGGGGCCGCGTCGAGCCGCATGGGCCGGGCACGGTAAGGGGCGCCGCGGCCGTTGCAAAGCGAACGGCTCAGCGGCCGCCGCCGAACACCTGCGCCCGCAGGGGGCAGCGCCGCTCCAGGGCCGATTCCAGCCAGACGGCGGGCAGCGCCACCGCCACCGCCGACAGCCGGGCGGGGTCCTTCTGCGGCAGTTCCCGGCCCGGCGCCGCCCGCAGTTCGCGCAGCAGTTCGAGGGCCGCACCCGGCACGCCGTGGCGGCCGGGGCCGGCGTGCTGCCGGCAGACCAGCATCGGACCGAGACGGAAGGCGTGGCCGCCGAGGGCGCCGCCGCACTCGCCGCAGCCAGCCAGGTCCGGCAGCGCGCCGAGGTGGTCCAGGTAGCGGAGCTCCAGGCCGAGCACGACCACCGGCAGGGCCGGCTCCGGGCAGCGTTCCAGCAGGCTCAGGCCGCCGGTCAGCAGGTCGAACAGGTCCGGATCCGGCCGGTCGGCGGGGAAGCCCGGGTCGCACAGCGCGCACCAGTGGCTGGCGGCGACGTAGCGGGCCGGGACCCGCAGGGCGCGCCGCTCGTGCTCGAGCACCGCCCGTTCGAGCAGCCGCAGGCCGCCGCGGTCCGGCGACAGGGTGGCGCGGACCTCGTTGAGGAAGTCGATCCGGCCCAGCATCGGCGAGGTGGGCCGGTGGGCGCCCTTGGCCAGGGCCTGCACCCGGCCGTGGTCGCGCAGCAGCAGCGTCACCACCCGGCTCGACTCGCGGAAGTCGAAGCGCTTCCACACCAGGGCCCGGGCGGTGAGCCGGCCGCGCTGGCGGGGCTCGGCCACGTCAGCCGCTCTCGGGCAGCGGCTCGGGCTGCACGGCGGTCACCCGCAGCCGGCGCAGGCGGCGATCGTCGGCCTTCAGCACCTGGATCTCGACCCCGGCCAGCGTGATCGTCTCGCCGGCCACCGGGATCCGGTTGAGGTGGCTGATCACGTAGCCGGCGATGGTGTCGTAGTCGTCGTGCTCCGGCAGCTCGGTGCCCAGCATGGCATTGACGTCGGCGACCCGCGTGCGCGCCGGCACCTCGATCACGCGGCCCTTGTCGACCTCGTCGATCCGCGCCTCGTCCTCGTCGGCGTCGTACTCGTCGTCGATGTCGCCGACGATCTCCTCGAGGATGTCCTCGATCGAGATCACGCCGGCGGTGCCGCCGTACTCGTCGAGCACGATCGCCATCTGCAGGCGTTCGGCCTTGAAGCGGCGCAGCAGGGGCACCACTGCCATGGTCTCCGGCACGAACAGCGGCTCGCGCATCATGCTGCGCACCGGCGCGTCGAGGTCGGCGGTGCGCGACTCGCCGTTGGTGGGCACCAGCCGCAGCGCATCCTTGACGTAGAACACGCCGACCACCTCGTCGATGCGGCCGTCGAAGACCGGATAGCGCGAGAAGCCGTGCTTGAGCGTGAACTGGATCGCCTCGCGCAGCGACATCGCCGCCGGCACGGCGACGATGTCGGTCCGCGGCGTCATCGCCTCGCTGACCTGCAGGTCCTTGAGTTCGAGGATGTTGCCGATCCAGCTCCGCTCCTCCTCCTGCAGGGCGTCGTCGGTGACCGAATCGCTCACCGCCGCCATCACCTCCTCGGCGACGTCGTCGGGACTGGTCACGGCCTCGTCACGGATCCGCAGCGCGGACAGGAAGGCGCGGGTGATCAGGCGGATCGGCAGCACCACCGGGAAGCGCAGGATCGCCCGGCCGAGCCGCAGGGCCGGCAGCGAGGCCACCAGGGTGGCCTCGGCGCGCTTCTCGGCCACCGCCGCCGGCAGCACGCCGCAGAACAGCAGGGCCACCGCGCCCAGGGACAGCAGGGTCACGGTCTGCGCCGGACCGGTCACCGCCGCCGGCACCAGCAGGAACGCGGCGATCAGGCCGCCGAGCGCGAGGCAGCGGGCCACCACCTGGTACTCGGGGTCGCGTTGCTCGAGTTCGGCCACCAGCGCCAGCCCCTTGCCGTTCTTGTGGCGGAGCTGCAGCTTGCCGGGTGAGTAGATCAGCAGTGCGGCGCCGGCGAGGCTGCCGTAGCAGCCGAGCGCGAGACCGCCCAGCACCAGCAACAGGTAGAGCGGGTCGGCGGTCGACGCCTCGGCGGTGGGGCCGGGCGGCCCCTGGATCCAGGACAGCGCGGCCATGGTCAGCGACCCCGGCGATCGGTCAGGCAGCGGCCTGGGCGGCAGTGGCGTTGGCTCGCGGCGCCTCGTGCGCCGCGGCTAGGGTCGGGGTCTTCGGCGGGTGCGTCGGGACGAGGCGGAGCACCCTGGTCGGCGTTGGTATCCACGGAAGTCAGGGGGGAGAGCATAGGGACGTCGGCCGGCCGGCGTCCAGGGCGGGGAACGCTGACGTCGGGGTCGCCGTCGGCAAGCCCTTGTAGATCATCGGGTTGGGGAAGAACAGGCGAGGGCGAGCGCGAGGTTCACGCCTCGGCATCGACCGAGAAGCGGTTCCGGCCCTGTGCCTTGCTGGCATAGAGCGCCTGGTCGGCGCGCTGCAGGACCGTCTCGACGGTGTCGTCCGGCCGGGCGGCAGCCATGCCGATCGACACGGTGAGGGGCAGGCCGATCTGGTCGCCGCGGGCCTCGATGGCGGTGGCGACGCGGGCGGCGAGCACCGCGCCCTCCTCGGCGTCGGTCTCCGGCAGCACCACCAGGAACTCCTCGCCGCCGTAGCGGCAGACGGTGTCCGAGCGGCGGACGGTCTTGCGCATGACGTCGGCCATGGCGCGCAGCGCCGCGTCGCCCTGCAGGTGACCGTAGCGGTCGTTGAGCTTCTTGAAGTCGTCCATGTCGAGCATCAGGACCGTCAGCGGCTCGCCGTTGCGGCTGGTCCGGACCAGTTCCTGCTCGAGGCCCTTGATGCCGGTGGTGCGGTTGAACAGCCGCGTCAGCGGATCGGTGAGTGCGAACTTCTGCGCCCGCTGCCGGCGACGCTTGAGCAGCAGGTTCTCCACCAGCAGCGAGGTGGTGTGGCACAGCGTCGAGGCCATCTCGGCGTCCCGCAGCAGCAGGATCGGCCGGCAGGTGATGGCGCGATCGAGCACTAGGAACGACGGCGTCGCGAACTCGCGGTTGAGCGGCGCCAGCAGGGCCTCGTCGGCGCCGATCCAGCGCAGCAGGCCATCGGCGCCGCCCTGCTCCACCCGGGTCGGCCGTTCCTCCTGCAGGGCCCGCTGCAGGGCGGTGGTCTCCGCCGGCGATGGCGTCAGCACGAGCTGCGGCACCTTGCGGGCCGACAGGTCGGCCTTGGCCCGCACCACCACCTGGTTCTGGTCGCGGATCCAGCGGATGCACAGGGCGCGGTCGTAGTCGAGGAACCGCAGGGCGGCGGCGGTGGTGGCCGTGGCGATGCCGCGGTAGGAGGCCGACTTGCTGCAGTCGAGGATGCTGAGCACGACCTCCGACACGTCGCCGTGCCGGCGGGAAGGGAACAGGTCGAGGTCCTCGAGCGGATCCTGGTCCAGGTCGGTCTGCGGTTCGCCGGTGTCGAGGCGGCACTGCAGCAGGACCTGGCCGACCTCGTGGCGCAGGTTCTGGGCCGTCAGCAGGTCCTCGCGGCTGGCCCCGGCCAGCACGGCGAGGCGCAGGCTGGCGTCCCCGCCGCCGTCCGGATGCCAGAAGTCCGCCAGTTCGGCCAGCAGCTCGGCGGCCCGGATCAGGGCGACCGCCGGGTCGGCGGCCGGGTCGGCGGCCGGGTCGGCGGGTTCGGCCAGCCGCGCCAGCGGATCGGCGATGCAGGCCGGCAGGTCCCAGCGCCGCAGCCACTCCGAGGCGTGGCCCGGTGCCGGCGACCCCGCCTGCCGCATGCCCAGGAAGCGCAGCCACTCGGGCAGGTCGTGCAGCAGCCCGAGCAGGTAGGCGGTGTCCGGTTCGAGCGTTCCGGCGGCGTGGGCCAGGGTGCGGGCGGCGATGGCGGTGGCCACCGCGTGCAGCCAGAGCTGCCGGATCGGACCGGTGCCGGCGACGTCCTTGGTCGGCACGTCGAGCGCCCGCCGGGTGAGCGAGGGGCCCAGGGTGGCGGCGATTGCAGCGAT
Organism: uncultured candidatus Brocadiaceae bacterium; assembly: GCA_964565715.1. Taxonomy (GTDB): domain Bacteria; phylum Planctomycetota; class UBA1135; order UBA1135; family UBA2386; genus CAZMGG01. The sequence goes on from CAZMGG010000069.1 coordinate 6,511, forward strand.
GCTCCATTGCTCGCGCTGGGCGCCGTAAGCCGGCGCCGCCGCCGCCCGCAGGCAGCGGAGCACACTGGGCGGGTCCAGTTCGAGCAGGCCGAGGACCGTCCGGATATCGGTGGTTCGCACCGCCCGGCGGGCACGCCGGCGCAGGTCGCGGATCGCGAGCACCGACGGCAGGGCGGACAGGGGATTGCGGGCGCTGGACACGCGGATGGGATCGGAGCTCTGCCGCCGAACGGGCGGTGGTTGCGGTTCTTCATCGGCGGTCTGCGGCGAATCGCTCAACCCGTGTTCGGATCGCCACAACGGGCCGCGCACCCGGCGTCGCGACCGGGGTTGTGGCGAAATCGGACGTACTGTCCTAAGGGCATTCTGGAAAGCGAGATGCGAAGGCAGAGGTCGGTGGGAGGCGGGAATCCCGGGTGCTTGGCCCGGGCTTCGCAAGAGGGCGGCCGCCATGACCCCTCCCGCCCCCTGCGTGGAGCCCTCGCCGCGGCTCCGCGACCCCCTGCGGCTCCGCGCCGAACAGGTGCTGGCCGAACACGACTGCGACGTCACCGCCATCCCCGGCGTCCGGGAGGGTGGTGAGGCCGAATACCGCGCCGGTCTGGCCACCGGCCTGATGGACCTCTACCGCCGCACCGGCAGCCGCGAGGTGTTCGACTGCCTGGTCGCCCTGGTGGCGCCGCACCTGCAGAACCGCGTGCGGTCCCGGCTGCGCCATCTGGCGCCGTGCCTGGACCCTGCCGAGGTGTTCCAGGACGCCATCGTCAACATCTACCGCTACCCCGACCGCTTCGACCCGTGCCGCGCCGGCGCCTTCGCCGCCTGGTCGTCCACCATCGTCGACAACACCATCCGCCGGCAGCTCCGGCGGCTGCGCACCGGTCCCGACATCGCGTTGAGCCCCGCCGAGATCCTGGCCCAGCATCCGGACGCGGCGGGTCGCACGCCCTTCCAGGCGGTGCAGGACGGCGAGGACTGCCGGCGTGCGCTCACCTCGTTCCGCCTGTTCCTCTCGTTCTACCTGCTGGCCTTCGAGGCCCTGAGCGAGCGCGAGCGGTTCGTCCTGCAGATGGTCGAGGTGCGGCAGATGCGCTACGCGGAACTGGCCGAGGTGCTGGGCGTGCGGCCCGAGGCCCTGAAGATGGTGGTGTTCCGGGCGCGCAAGCGGATCCACGACCGGCTGGTGGTCTGGCTCGGCAGCGGCCGTCGCGCGGCCTGAGCGCGGGGGTGACCGCGAAAGCGCGCGGGCCGTCCGGCGGGCAGCGGTATCGTCGCGCCGGTCATGGTCCAGTCCGTCGATCGCCTGTTCGTGCACTGCAAGCAGCTCGTGACGCTGGCCGACGGGCCGGAACGGGGGGCGCGGCGGGGCCCGGCGATGGCGGCAATGGGACTGGTGGAGGACGGCGCCATCGCGGTGACCGATGGCAAGGTGGTGGCGACGGGGCCCACCGACCGCATCGGCCGCGAGTTCCGCGCCCAGGAGGAGCTGGACCTGTCGGGCTTCGTGGTGCTGCCGGGGTTCGTCGACAGCCACACCCATCCGGTGTTCGCGGCGACCCGCGAGCACGAGTTCCACCTGCGCTGCGCCGGCGCCGACTACATGGCGATCGCCCAGCAGGGCGGCGGCATCCTCAGCTCGATGCGGGCGGTGCGGGCGACGAGCGAGGCGGACCTGACCGCGGCGACGATCCGGCACCTGCTCGGCGCCGCGGCCCACGGCGTGACCACCATCGAGGCGAAGACCGGCTACGGTCTGTCGACTGCCGACGAGCTGAAGAGCCTGCGCGCGCTGGCGGCCGCCGCCGCCGAGGTGCCGCTCACCGTGCGACGCACGTTCATGGGCGCCCACGAGTTCCCGCCGGAGTACCGCCAGGACCGGGCCGCCTACGTCGAACTGCTGGTGCGCGAGATGCTGCCGGCGGCAGCACCGCACGCCGACTACTGCGACGTGTTCGCCGAGCCCGGCGTGTTCGATCGCGAGCAGACCCTGCGGATCCTGTCGGCGGCCCGCGCCGAGGGGCTGCGGCTGCGCATGCACGCCGACGAGATCCAACCGATGGGCGGCGCCGAGCTGGCGGTCGAACTGAAGGCCGACGCGGCGGACCACCTGGGCCGGATCTCGCTGGAGGGCCAGGAACGGATGGCGCGCAGCGACACCGTGGCCGGCCTGCTGCCGGGCACCGTGTTCTTCCTCGGCAAGGAGCACTTCGCGCCGGCCCGCAGCATGATCGACCGCGGCTGCATCGTCGCACTGGCCACCGACTTCAACCCGGGCTCCTGCCACACGCAGTCGATGACGCTGATCGCGACGCTGGCCTGCGTGAAGATGAAGATGACGGCCCCGGAGTGCATCACGGCGATGACCATCAACCCGGCGTTCTCGCTGCAGCTCGACGACCGGGTCGGCAGCCTGCATCCGGGCAAGCAGGCCGACTTCGTGGCGCTGGACCTGCCGAGTTGGGAGGCGATCGGCTATGCGTTCGGCGGCAACCCGGTGGTGCTGACGGTGAAGGACGGTCGGCCGATCGTCGCCAACATCGCCGAGCGCGACCCGGACCTGTTCGGCGGC
>CAZMGG010000069.1:9089-29196 GCA_964565715.1 uncultured candidatus Brocadiaceae bacterium
GGTCGAGTACACGCTCGACGCGAGCGGCAATCCCACCGAGACGAAGCTCGGCGGCGAGACGGTGCGCAGCTTCGCGTGGGACGGGCACGACCGGCTGATCCAGATGGTGCGCAGGGGCGCGCCGGCCGACGCCGGGGACTGACGTCGGTTGACTCCCGGCCGCCGCCGGCCGACCATCGCCGGCGATGTCCGGACCCCTGCTCGAGTTCGTCCCCAACTTCTCCGAAGGCCGCGATCCGGCGGTGGTCGAGGCCCTGGTGCGCGCCATGACCGAGGGCTCCGATGCCCGCTGTCTAGCTCACGAGATGGATCTCAGCCATCATCGCTGCGTGATCACGCTGGCCGGGCCCGCCGGCGCGGTGGCCGAGGCGGCGTTCCGCGGCGCCCGGGAGGCGATGGGCCGCATCGACCTGCGCACCCACAAGGGCGAGCACAAGCGGATGGGGGCGATGGACGTCTGTCCGTTCGTGCCGCTCGGCTCGGCCACCATGGCGGACGCGGTGGCGACGGCGCGGCAGGTGGGCGCGAGGCTCGGCAAGGAGCTCGGCCTGCCGGTGTTCCTGTACGGCGAGGCCTGCACCCGCGAGTCGCGGCGCGTGCTGGGCAACTTCCGCAACAAGGAGTTCGAGGGGCTGCAGGCCCTGGTCGGCGGCGATCCGGAGTACGCGCCGGATTTCGGCCCGGCCCGGCTGCACCCCAGCGCCGGTGCGGTGGCGGTGGGCGCCCGCAACTTCCTGATCGCCTACAACGTCAACCTGCGCACCGACGACGTGCAGGTCGCCAAGGACATCGCCAAGGCCGTGCGCGAGAAGGACGGCGGCTTCAAGAAGGTGCAGGCCATGGGCTTCTTCCTCGAGGACCTCGGCCAGGCCCAGGTCAGCATGAACCTGCTCGACTTCACGGTGACGTCGATCCGCACGGTGTTCGACGCGGTGGCGCAGAAGGCGGCGGAGCGGGGCGTCGAGGTGGCGGAGAGCGAGCTGGTGGGGCTGGCGCCGGCGGCGGCGCTGGACGCGGCGCTGGCCCGGCACATCAGGCTGCCGGACTTCGATCCAGCGGCGCAGATCGTCGAGACCCGGCTGAAGTCGATGGGCGCGTAGCACCGTCAGTAGAGCCGCACGCCGACGCCGTTGCCGAGGTGGAACGTGCCCAGCGGCCCGAACGCGGTGGTCTGGGTGAACACCGGCAGGCCCGCCAGCGCCGCGTTGTTCGGCACCACCAGCACCAGATCGAAGCTGGTCTGCGCGATCGGCGCGAACATCACCAGGGTGTCCGGCGCCACCAGCAGGTGGCAGCCGGGGAAGCCGAAGACGCCGAGGTCGAACGGCAGCGGGCCGCCGCTCCAGACGGTGTTGCTGCCGCCGAGCGCGACGCCGGGCAGGCTGCCGGGCAGGAGCCCCTGGGTCACGATCCGGAAGCTGCCGCCGGGCCGCGGCAGGCCGCCGGCGAACGCCGACCAGGCAGAGCCGCCCTGGCTGGCGCAACCGGTGCCGAAGCTGCTGCCGAAGTCGAGTTCGAGGTAGGGCCGCAGGGCGGCATTCGGGGCCTCGCGGCTGTGGCCGTAGCCCGGGCGTCTGGCCCCGGCCGTGCTCTCGTTGGGGTCGCGGATCACCATGCCGTCGTTGGCGAAGGTGCCGCTCATCCAGCCCTGCACCAGCGTGGTGATCTCGAACTGCTTCCAGCCGAGGCTGAAGGAGTCGCCGACGCAGGCGGTGGCCGCCACCGCGGCGTCGTGGCTCGGCCGGTTGTTCCAGGTGAGCGTGCCCTCGCTCCACGGCGCGGTGACGCGGTGCAGGTTGACGTTCAGGCAGCCGGCGGCGCTGGAGCGCGACTGGTACCAGAACAGCCGCGCCCGTTGCGGGATGCCGATCGCCGCGACGACGCTCAGGTCGAAGCGGATGTGGCCGCGCAGGAACCAGGTCGCCGAGGGGTTGCTGGTGCCTTCCTTGCCGAAGTTGAACTCGGCATCGCCGCCGTAGTTGGCCGTCGGCTGGCTGGAGTTGGCGGTGGCGTCGGCTGCCGCCGGCAGTTGCAGGATCTGGCCTGAGCAAGGCAGGACGCAGAGCAGGATGGCCAGGATGGCGCGTGAGGACATGGGAGACCTGCAGGGGGGCGGCTCCAGGCTAGCCGGCCGACCAAGACCTGCCAGGGGGCGGCTAACGCCGGGTCCGGCCCGGGGGTCTGGTGGGTGCCGCCGAAGCCTGGACGTCACAAAAACGAGCTTCCCTGAGCGATTCGAGCTTCGGCGGCACTTCCATCCTCCCCTGCAGACGACCGAGTGTGCCAAGGCGAGTGGCACCCGTCGTCACCTGCGGCCCTCGAGTGACCACTCCGGGGCCGCTTTTCATTCCCATCGGAGTTGCCTGGAACTGGGAACGTGCCGGCGAGGGAGGGCAGCCCGTCGCCGGCGTGGACTGGCGACGGTGCTGCGGTGCCGGCACGGCAGCGGGCGCAGGCGCGGGCTCAGTTCGTGCCCAGCACCCGGCGGATCTCGGCGCGCAGGTTGCGGAACGAATCGCGCAGGTCGTTGCGCGCCTGCTCGGTGGCGTCGGCCGCCTTCGCGCCCATCTCCGTCAGGCGTTGCCGCAGGGCGTCGCGGCGGGCGGGCAGCGTGTCGAGAGCCTGTCGCATCTCCTGGCGGACCTCGGCGCCGCCGGCCTGCACCCGTTCCTTGAGCGTCGCCAGATCGCGGTCGATGGCGGCCATCTCGTCGTCGAGGGCGCGGAGGAAGGCCGGCCGGTCGGAGGCCTCCGGCGTCGGCACCCGCGCCGGCGACGGGTCCTGCGGGTCGCGACGGTCGTTGCAGGAGGCGAGCAGGACGGAGAGCAGGGTGGGGATCAGGATGCGGTTCATGGCGATCGTCTCTCAGGGTCGTGGTTGTCGGTGGCTCGATCGGCGCCGTTGCCGACGAGCCGGGGATGGCAGAGCGGGCCGCGTCGCCTCATGAGGCGCCGTCCGCTGCTTCGTCGCTCTCCTGCAACCGTTGCCGCAGCAGTTTCATGCCGCGGCAGAGGTTGACGCGTACCGAACCCTGGGTCATGCCGGTGCGCTCGGCGATCTCGGGTCCGGTGAGGTCCAGCAGCAGTCGCAGCAGCAGCGGCTCGCGATAGCAGGCCGGCAGATGCCGGATCTCGGCCAGGATCTCGTCGGCGGTCACCTGGTCGCCAGGGGGTGGTGCCACCAGGGTTTCGGGGGGCACGGCGTCCAGCGCCACCTCCAGGGACCGTCGCTGGCGGGCGAGGGCATCGCGGCCGGTATTGCGGGCGATGGCGCAGAGCCACGCCGGGAAGCTCTCCTTGCGGTGCAGGCCGCGCAGGGCGCGGAATGCCGCCATCGCCACCTCCTGGGCCAGGTCGTCGGCCTCGGCTTCCTGCACCATGGTCAGCAGGATGGTGTGGACGATGGGCGCGTGCTGCCGCCAGAGCGCCGCGAAGGCGCGTCGGCAGCCCTGCTGCGCCTTGCCGACCAGGTTCACCAAGGCGCGTGCTGCATCCCGGCCCGCAGGCCCTGGAACGTCGTCAGCGCCCTCCGGCGCGGTCCAGCACGCCTCGACTGCCATGGTTGTCAGTAGTCCTGCCGGCCGGCGGGCGAGAGGTGCAGGTGAGCGATCCGCAGCTGCTGGCCGGTCTCGCCGCGGATGACGACCGAGGTGGCGCGGTAGAGACGGGTGTCCGTCAGCGGGCGCTCCACCTCGAAGGCGACCACGATGGCGGCCGGCGCATCGGCGACGATCGTGCTGGACAGGATCTTCGCCGGCGGTGCATCCTCGATCGGCCGGCCCCAGAGCGTCACCAGCTGCTCGATCGCGGTCTTGCCCTCCAGCTTGACGGGCTTGTCGCCACGGTCGAGCACGTAGAGGAGCGGTGTGCTCGTGAACAGCCGACCGGCGGCCGTGGCATCGCCGCGGTCGAGGGCGGCCAGGAGCTGCTGCTGCAGTTCGACGGCCGGATCCGTGGGCCTTGGCGCAGGGGCTGGACGGAACGGGGCGATCGCCATCAGGACGGCGGTCGCCAACATCATGGGCAGTCTCATGTGGGTCTCCGGCGCTGCCACGGAGCAATCTCCGGGCCGTGCGGGCAGCACCGGGATCGCTGCGCCGAATCGGAGCCGCCACTGCCGGAAGCAGGCCCCATCGGCCCCCGATGTCTGTTCCTCGGGCCCCGGGCACGCCCATTGCTGATCCCGCCGACATCATGACCACCAGCGTCAAGGCCAGCGTCGATGTCGGCGTCCCCGTGCGCACCGCGTACGACCAGTGGACCCAGTTCGAGGACTTCCCGCGCTTCATGCACCACGTCGAGCGCGTGCATCAGGTGGACGATCGTCACCTCCACTGGGTGGCGCGGTTGGGCGGCCAACGCGTCGAGTGGGATGCCGAGATCAGCGAGCAGATCCCCGACAAGCGGATCGCCTGGCACTCGGTGGGCGGCGCGCGCCATGCCGGCGTCGTCACCTTCCATCGGCTGTCCGACGACCGGTGTCGGGTCATGCTGCAGCTGGAGTTCGAGCCGGAGGGTGTGATCGAGAAGGCCGGGACCGCCCTCGGCCTCAGCCAGAAGGAGATCGAAATGGACCTGCGTCGCTTCGCGGAGTTCGTCGAGAAGCGTGGTCGGGCCACCGGCGCCTGGCGGGGCGAGATCGCGTCGCCGGACGACGCCCAGGGTTAGTCCGCTCCGGTCCGCCTGTTCAGGCGCGATCGACGGCGGGGGTGTCCGACACCGCGGCGAGGACCTGGGCCAGTTCCACCGGCTTGACGAAGTGGGCGTGGAAGCCGCTGCGGCGGGTGCGGGCGCGATCGGAGTCCAGGCCGTAGCCGGTGATGGCGACGAGGCGGATGTCGGCGAGGCCAGGCACCTGGCGCAGGCGCTGGGCCAATTCGTGGCCATCGACGACGGGCAGGCCCAGATCGACCAGCGCCACCTGTGGCCGGAAGCGGGCAGCCAGGTCCAAGGCCGCCGGTGCGTCGCCGGCGTGACGCGCCTCGTAGCCCGACAGCAGGAGGGCGTCGGTGAGGGCGACCGCGGCATCGCGGTTGTCGTCGACGACCAGGACGCGCAGGCCTGGCCGCGGCGGTGGATCGATCGGCGCTGGCGACGGGGTTGCGTCGCTGGCCCGGCCGCGCGCCAGCGGCAGACGCACGACGAAGCGGCTGCCCATGCCGCGACCCTGGCTGCTGGCCCGGACGCTGCCGCCGTGCAGTTCCACGAGACTGCGGACGATGGTCAGCCCGATGCCGAGTCCGCCCTGCGACCGCTCCGAGGTCTGTGCGCCCTGCGAGAAGATCTCGAACAGCCGTGGCTGCAGTTCCGGATCGATGCCGATGCCGGTGTCGGTGATCGCCAGTTCGACCGCGTCCCCGTCGGCGTGGGCGCGAAGTCCGATGTCACCCCCCGGATCGGTGTACTTGGCGGCGTTGTTCAGCAGGTTGGTGATCACCTGGGTGATGCGCGCCTCGTCCACCTCGACCAGCAGGCCCTCCTGCGGCACCGCGGCGTGCAGCCGGTGGTGGCGCTGCTCGAGCAGGGGACTGGTGATCTCGATCGCCTTGGCCACGACTTCGGCTAGCGGCACGCACCGCAGGCGCAGGCTGATCTTGCCCTGGGTGATCCGCGACACGTCCAGCAGGTCGTCGATCAGGCGGGTCAGGTGGGCGACCTGGCGGGCGATGATGGTCCGTTCGTTGACCAGCACGCCGTCGTTGCGCAGGCGCATGATCTCGAGCGCGGTGAGGATCGGCGACAGGGGATTGCGCAGTTCGTGGCCCAGCATGGCCAGGAACTGGTCCTTGGCGCGGCTGGCCTCCTCTGCCACCTGCCGCGACCTGCACTGCTCGGTGATGTCGAACGCCAGGATCATCAGCCCTTCCGCGGCACCGCCGGAATCGACCATGGGCACCGCCGACCAGTCGAAGATGCGCTCGTGCAGCACGCCGTCGGCGTCCGGCAGGGTCGCCGGGAACTCACGGGCCTGGTGGGGCTGGCCGGTGGTGTAGACCTGATCGAGGATCTCGAAGGCGCCGGAACCGGCCAGTTCGGGCAGCGCCTCCCGGGCGCGCCGTCCGACCACGTCGCGCCCGCCGATGGTCCGCTGGTGCAGCGGGTTGGACAGCTCGAACACGTGCTCGGGACCGCGGGTCAGGGCGATGATCGCCGGCGCCTGCATCAGGAAGGCCCGCAGTCGCTGCCGTTCGCCATCCAGCTGCCGGCGCAGGCGCGACAGCTGCAGGTGGGTCCGCACCCGGGCGACCAGTTCACGGGCGGCGAAGGGCTTGACCAGGTAGTCGTCGGCACCGGACTCGATGCCGGCCAGCCGCGCCTCACCGCCGGCGCGCGCCGACAGCAGGATCACCGGCAGGGTCCGCGTGGCCTCCGCGGCCCGCAGGTGACGCAGCAGTTCGAAGCCATCCAGGCCCGGCATCATCACGTCGGCCAGCACCAGGTCCGGTGGGTTCGCCAGGGCCCTGGCCAGTGCGTCGCGACCGTCGGCCACCGCGGTCACCTGCCAGTGCGCGGCCAGCAACCGGGCGAGGTACTCACGCATGTCACGGTTGTCGTCGGCGAGCAGGATCCGCTCGACGGATCCGCTCGGCGGGATCGCCGGCGTCGCCGCCACCGCTTCCGTCGGCAGCCAGCGCAGCGCCTCCTCGACGAATGGTCGGGGTCCGCTCCGCCGCACCGCACTGCCGCCGCTGACCAGGCGGTCGGCGGGGAGGTGCGCGGTACCCGCCGGGACCAGGACCACGAAGGTGCTGCCGCGCCCGGGCTCGCTGGTGACGCGCACCGCGCCGCCGTGCAGGAGCACCAGCTCCTGCACCAGGGCGAGGCCGATGCCGGTGCCCTCGTGGGTGCGGCCCTGGCCGTCGTGGATGCGGTAGAACCGCTGGAACAGCCGGGGCAGGTGCTCCGGGGCGATGCCGATGCCGGTGTCCGCCACCATCAGCTCGGCGCCCGCTCCCGTCCAGCGCAGCTGCACCGTCACGCTGCCGTGCAGCGTGAACTTGAACGCGTTGGACAGCAGGTTGAGGACGATCTTCTCCCACATCTCCGGATCGACGTGGAGCGGCTGCGGCAGTGGCGGGCAGTCCACCCGCAGGTCCAGGCCCGCCTGCTCCATGGCCGAGCGGAAGCCGCTGGCCAGTTCGGCGGTGAGCTGCGCGAGGTCGGTGGGCGCGTAGCGGGCCTCGATCCGTCCGGCCTCGATCTGCGCGAAGTCGAGGAGCGAGTCGACCAGTCGCTGCATGCGCAGGCCGTTGCGGTGGATCAGCTCCACCTGCTGCCGGATCGCCGGCGGCAGCCGGCCACCGCTGCCGCGCAGCAGTTCCTGCGCCGGGCCCAGCAGGAGCGTGAGCGGGGTGCGGAACTCGTGGCTGACGTTGCTGAAGAAGCGGGTCTTCGCCCGGTCCAGTTCGGCCAGCGCCTCGGCGCGTCGGCGCTCCTCCTCGAGGGCGCGGGCATTGCCCACCGCGGTCGCCAGCTGGTCGGCGACCAGGCCGAGGAACGTGCGGTAGTCGTCGTCGAGGCCGCGACGCGGATTGACGCCGGCCACCAGCAGACCGCAGGGCTCGCGCACGCCGGGCGGGGTCACCGGCAGCACCACGGCGGTCGTCGGCGTGGGGACGTCGGGGCCGGCGCCAAGACCGGGGAAGCGCTCTGCCAGTCCGGTCACCACCTGTGGCCCGGCGCCGGTCAGGGCCGCCGCGAGGGGCCAGTCCGCGCCCGCGTCGCGGTGGTGCAGATCGACGGTGGCGGGCGCGCCCGGCGCCCCCGGCGACAGTCCGGCAGCCCCCATCAGTCGCGCGCGGGAGCCGTCGCGCTCGGCGGCATAGAGAAGCGCGAAGGGCAGGTCGGCGGTGTGCTGGCCCAGCGTGTCGGCGGCCAATTGCCAGGCGTGCTCTTCGGCGTGCGCCTGGGCGGCGTTGGCGGCAAGGTCCCGCAGCGTCCGCAGCCGCCGTTCGCCCAGCACGCGTGCGGTGGTCTCGGTGACCGTGACGTGGACGCCGCCGACGCCGCCGCTCTCGTCCCGGATCGGGCTGTACGAGAACGTGAAGAAGCACTCCTCGAGGTAGCCGTTGCGATCGAGTGGCAGCATGCGGTCGTCGAAGCCGAATGCCTCGCCGCGCATCACCGCTTCGAACATGGGCCCGATGATCGGCCAGATCTCGGGGAAGGTGTCCGGCGTGGAGCGGCCCATCGCGGCTGGATGCTTGGTCGCGCCAAGGATCGGCCGGTAGCCGTCGTTGTAGAACTGCGTGAACCGCGGACCCCACGCGATGTACATCGGGAACCGCGACTCCAGCAGGATGCTGACGACGGTGCGCAGGCTCTGCGGCCACCGTTCGACGGGGCCGACCGGCGTCGCCGACCAGTCCACCGAGCGCATCAGTTCGCCCATCGCGCCGCCGCCGGCGAGGCAGGCGGCGGGTCCTCGCGGGTCGCCTGAGCCGGCGGCAGGAGCAGCCATCGCGCGCGCGATTCTGATGCTGGTCCCAGAGGTCGTCAACGGGCCGGGGTCGGGGCGTTCTCCTTGCTGCGTGCGGAGCGGGCCTGGACACAGGAAGTGCGACTGCCGATGGGTCGGCTGTCGCCGGCCGGGTGGCAGGCGCGACTGCCATCGGCACATGGGTTGCACCCAGGATCCCCGGAACGAGTCCATGAGCCACACCCTGATCACCGCCGTCTTCGACAGTCATTCCACGGCCAAGCAGGCCTTCGACCGGCTGTTCACCGCTGGCTTCGAACCGCGCCGCATGTCGGTACTGATGGCCGAGGAGGTGCGGCAACTGGTGCGGGCGCGGCAGGAGGATTCGCCGTTGCACGAGCCGTCGACGGAGACGGTGCGCGCCACCGGCATCGGTGCGGCGCTGGGCGGCAGCCTGGCGGCGCTGGCGGCAGCGGCGATCTCTCTCACCGGCGTCGGGCTGGTGGTGGCGGGCCCGCTGGCGGCCGCACTGGGCGGCGCCGCCGCCGGCGCCACCGCCGGCGGCTTCCTCGGCTCGCTGGTTGGGATGGGCGTCAACGATGACGTCGCGCGCACCTACGTGCGCGATCTGCAGGGCGGCTCGGTGCTCCTCGGCGTCGACTGTCCGCCGGCGGAGACGGCACGCGCCAGGGCGATCCTGCGCGAGGCCGGCGGTCGCGATCTGGCCACGGTGGAACGGGTGTGATCCCGATGAGGACTGCGGCATGCGGCTTGCGATCGCCATGACATGACCGGCAAGACCACCATCCCCCTCGTTCTCTCCGCTTCGACCATCATCGGTGACCGCGTCACCAATCCCCAGGGCGACGACCTGGGCAGCATCCACGAGGTGATGCTGGATGTCCTGCATGGCCGGATCGCCTACGCGGTGCTGTCGTTCGGCGGCTTCCTGGGCATCGGCGACAAGCTGTTCGCGATCCCCTGGGACATGCTGACCATCGACACCGCGAACCACTGCTTCGTGCTCGACGTGGACAAGGAGAAGCTCGAGGCTGCCGAGGGCTTCGACAAGGACAACTGGCCGAGCTTCGCCGACGAGTCGTTCCACGAGATGACCTACGGCCACTGGGGTCGCACACCCTACTGGCGCTGAGCCTTGGCGGCGCGCCGCCAGTCCGCCGCGGCAGGGCCAGCCCGCCGCGGTCACCGGTTCCTGCTCGTCCTGCTGGTGGCGGCGTCGGGTCTGCTGGGTCTGGTCCTGGCGCCGTTCGCCGGGATCCTGTTCAGCGCGGCGGTGTTCGCGGTTGTGCTGCACCCATGGCAGGATCGGCTGGCGGCCCGGCTGGGCGACCGGCGTCATCTGGCGGCTGCCCTGCTCACCGCTGGTCTCGCCATCGGCGTGATGGCGCCGCTCGGCTGGCTGGCCGCCGGCGTCCTGCGTCAGATGGTGGCTGGTGTCGACGAGGTCGTCACCACGGTTTCCCAGGAGGGCACCGATGGACTCGTGGCCCGCCTGCCGGAAGACCTCCGGCCCGGTGTGCGGCAGGCGCTGGCGCTGTTGCCCGCGGGATGGCTGCCAGCAGCGCCGTCGCCGTCGAGTGATCGCGGGTCGCCCGAAGTTGGGCGGCCGCCGTCCCGCCGGCCGACGCAGGAGGCGGGCCCACCGGTCGACGCCGGCGCGGCGATCCGCTGGGTGGCCGGCACCGCCAAGGCCGTGGCCGTCGGCGCCGGCCGGTTGCTGTTCGAAGGCGGCGTGCTGCTGGTGGCGGTGTTCTTCCTGCTGGTACAGGGCCAGGATCTGGTGCGCTGGATCCGATCGACGCTGCCCCTGCCGGTCCGGCAGGTGGACGGACTCCTGACCGAACTCCACGACGTGACCGTCGCCGTGTTCGTGGCGACGATGGCCAGCGCCGCCATCCAGGCCCTGGTGGCCGGCCTCGGCTATCTGCTGGCGGGCATCCCGCTGCTCGGTGTCGCGTTCCTCGCCACCTTCGTGGCGGCCTTCCTCCCCGCCGTCGGCGGCGCCACTGTGGTGGTCGTGGTCGGAACCCTGCTGGTGCTCGCCGATTCGGTGGCCTGGGGTGTGTTCCTGATCGTCTGGGGCCTGCTGCCGGTGTCATTGTGCGACAACCTGGTGCGGCCGCTGCTGGCCGGCCACCGCCTGCGATTGCCGGGCGCGGTCCTGTTCTTCGCGATGCTCGGCGGTCTCGCCATGTTCGGGCCGATGGGCGTCATTGCCGGTCCGCTGATTGTCTCGTTCTTCCTGGTGGTCGTGAGGGCTCTGGCGCGCCGGCCGGCGACGCAGACATCAAACACCGGTGCCTGACAGGCATGGGACTTGCTTCGGCCGGGGCATGATCGCCATGCCGAACACCTCCCTGCGCCTCTGCTTGCTCCCGATCACGCTCCTGGCGGCCTGTGCCACGTCGCCAGCACCGGTCCGACCGGAGCCGCCGCCCGCGCCGAGCCTGCTGGCGGCGTCGCCGGCGCCGACCAGCGTTGTGGCACCGGCAGCGGCGGTGCCGACGGTGGCGCCATCGGCGGCCACGGCACCAGCAGTCGGCGAAGGCGTGCCGGAGGCGTCCGCCGGGTCACCGTGGCAGGCCGAGGCCGATCGCGCCCGGCAGAAGCACCCCTGGGAACTCGTGCTCAGCGGTGCTGGCGCCAATGACCGCGACTTCGACGCCGGCGGCCTGCAGTTCGCCGGCAGCATCGGCTACTACTTCACCGAGGTGCTGGAGCTGTCGCTGCGCCAGAACGTGTCGATGAGTGATGCCGGCAGCGGCCGGCCGGACCTGTGGGACGCGGCCAGCCGGATCGCCCTGGACGTGCACTTCCCGATGGACGGTTTCGTGCCCTACGTCGGCGTCAACGTCGGCTACGTCTACGGCGACACCCTGGAGGAGTCGCTGGCGGCCGGACCCGAGGCCGGTTTCAAGTTCTACCTGAAGCCCGAGACGTTCCTGCTGATCGGCGTGGAGTACGAGTTCTTCTTCGACACCGAGGACCGGATCAACGACGCCTTCGACGAGGGCACGGTCTTCTACAACCTCGGCTTCGGCGTCCGTCTCTGAGCCCCGCTCATGGTACTGGCTCGCAATCGCCGCCGGCCGGACGACATGCGCCATCTGCGTCCGCAGGTGTGCCTGCTCGACCACGCCGGCGCCGGGCTTGGTGACGTCGCCGCCGCGCTCACCGCCGCCGGCTATGTCCCGCGGATCACCGCTGCACCACTCGAGAGCCGGTGGTTGCTCGGCCGCGTTCGACCCGATGCCATCGTCCTGATGCCGCGTGGAGCCAGTCCCGACCCGACCGAGGTGCGCCTGCTGCGGCGCCTGCAGCGGGCGGACGACCCCGTGCCGGTGATCGTGCTGGTGCGGGAACCCGCCAGCGCGCGGCAGCTGGAGGCCTGTGGGCTGCCGTGTGTCGACTTCATGGTACGCACCCACCCGGTCGCCGAGTGCCCGCGGCGGGTGGCCATGGCCCTGGCCCTGCGACACCGCCTGCACGACTTGCACGAGAGCAATCGCCGCCTGGCGGAGAAAGTGGCGGTCGACTTCAAGACCGGGCTGCTGAGCGAGGTGCAGTTCCGTCAGGTGCTGCAGCTCGAGGCGCGCCGGGCGATCCGCCGTGGTGCGTCGATCGCGATGCTGCTGCTGGACATCGACGACTTCAAGTCCGTGAACGACACCTGCGACTATGCCTTCGGCGATCGGGTGCTGCGGTCGGTGGGGGATGCCATCCGCGCCTCGGTACGGGCTACCGACTTCGCCGCGCGACTCGGCGGCGACGAGTTCTGCGTGTTGCTGCCGGACACCGGGCTGGCAGAGGCCGGTCGGGTCGCCGAGCGCCTGGTGCGCGCGATCGCCGGCACCACGGTCGCGGGCGAGGGCTACCGTCGGCGGGTCACCACCTCGCTCGGCGTGGCTGCCTGCGAGAAGGCAGGACCAGGAACGCCGTACCTGCTGCAACGCGCCGCCAACGCGGCACTGCATCGCGCCAAGCGGGCGGGCAAGAACCGGCTCGCCGGGAACGAGCCGGTCGGGACCACCGCGGCCGGGTGACTGCCATGGCCGTGTCGGGCACCCGTGCATTGCCTGGCTTGGTCGCCATTGCCGTGATCCTGCTCGCATCGGCCTGCAGCACCTACCAGGGCACCGCTCGCGACTTCGATTGCGCTGAACTGGACCGCCGCACGGGCTGGCTGGCGGTGCCGGCGGTCGCGTTCATCGGCCAGGACGGACCGGAAGACTGCGGCATCGCCGCTGCCGCGACGGTGTTGCGGTACTGGCGCCTGCCGGGGGATGTGGCGGCGATCGCTGCCGCCTGCCCGCCGCAACCTGGGCGGGGCGTCCAAGCGGGTGCCCTGCGGGACCACTTGCGGCAGCAGGGCCTCGCCGCGTTCGTCATCCGCGGCACGATGGCCGATCTGGAGCGGGAGGTGTCGAAGCGGCGCCCGGTCGTGGTCGGGCTCAGCAAGCCGCACCGCGGCGGGCCGCGCACCCACTACGAGGTAGTCGTTGCGCTGCATCCGGGAGACCGGCTCGTCGTCACGCTGGATCCGGCGCACGGCTGGCGAGCCAACAGCTTCGCTGGCTTCAGCGCGGAGTGGTGCGCCGCCGGCCATCCCTGTGTGGTGGCATTCCCGCCCCCCGCCGACTTGCGCGACAAGGAGCACCGATGAACGTGTCGAACCGTCTCCTGCTGTGTGGTGTGCTGCTGCTGCTGGCACCGGCCGCCGTGGCCCAGGATCCCGTGTCGTGCCTGATTGCACCTGCTGCGGCACAGCCCCCAGGGCCGATGGGCGCGCCAGGCACCGTGGCCGAGGCGGCCGACTATGCCCAGCGGGAAGCTGTGGCCGGGGAGCTGGCCGCGTTCGAGGGGGGGCACGGCGTGTTCACCGGCCTGCTCCTGGCAGCGTTGGTCGTCGTCCTGGTGGTGCTGGTGGTGTGACCCGGCCCCGCGGGGCCGCATCGGCATCGCCACTGCAGGACCGGGCCCGACCGACTGCCGGAGCTGTGGTGTGTCGGAGGCGACAACGGCCTGGCACGGTGGTTGCGCAGGTAGCGGGCATGACCAACGACGAACGCAAGTCCTCCTCCGGCGACGCAGCCGGCGCGGGAGATCTTCGCGAGCAGCTCGGCGTCCTCGGTGAGGACCTGCGCGTGCTCGGCCGCCGGGTGAAGGACCTGGCCGCGCGTCAGATGCACGCCGCCGGTGATCGCGCCAGCGCCCTGGCCGATGATCTCGGCGAGTGCGTGCGCGACCGGCCACTGCAGTCCCTGCTCACCGCCGCCGGGATCGGCGTCCTGGCCGGCATCCTGCTGGGGCGGCGCTAGCGAGGGGCTGCATGACCGAGGACGCCCCGGGACGCGACCCATCGCCGGCCGGTCCCGGAACGCCGGGTCCTTGGGATGACCTCATCAGGATCTCGCGACTCCTGCGGCGCAAGGCGCAGTTGCGTCTCGCCCGTCTCGAGACCGGCCTGGTCACGGTGCTCACCTGGACATTGGTGTTGCCGCTGGTCGTCTTGACCAGTGCCGCATTGGCCGTGGGGGCTGTGGTGCTGCTGCTGCGCGGCCTGGCTGGGCTGCTCGCCGATCTGCTCGGCAGCCAGCCTGCCGGGGAAGCGGCCGCCGGCGGTCTCCTGTTGGGTGGTGCGGCTGCCTGTCTGGCGGTAGCCCTGCTCGTCGTGCGGCGCCACCACCGGCGCGCCCTGCGGCGGCGGTTCGAACGCTGATCCCGCGGCCGCTGGGTACGCGCCTTGCACTGGTGGGCGCGGCGCCGGGCGGAAGCTCCGCCTGGCACGCAGCGACCACAAACCGTTCATTGCCTATCAAGGAGGCGCCATGTTGGGTTGGGTTCTCACGTTCCTCGTGATCGCGCTCATCTCCGGCCTGCTCGGTTTCACGGGCATCGCCGCTGGAGCCGCTGGAATCGCGCAGATCATCTTCTGGGTGTTCCTCGTCCTGTTGGCCATCAGCCTGCTGGCCAACCTGGCGAGGGGACCGGCACGGCCGCAATGACCTGACGGACATTGGCCACGCCATATCGACTCTCCGGGGTCACCACCTGACCATCGGCGGCCAGGAGCGGCTGTCGGCCGCAGGTGGGACCGCGGGGCGGGCAGCCCGGCACGGGGGCCGTTCGCCGGGCACGACCATGCCGTCCACCACGACCTGGTGGGCGGCATGGTCTTCTTCTTTCGGCCGCGCCACCGATCGGCGCCTGATGCACGAGGAGGATCAAGCGGCACGGCAGTTGAATGGGATGGGCATCCCGATGGCGGCGCGATCGTGCCGCCCAGCACAGACAACCCAGAAACCAGCGAGAGAGAGATCATGAAGCACATCACCCCCATCCTCTTCACGGCCCTGGCCGGCGCCACCCTGCTGACTGCGCAGGAAGAGCGGCGTCCGGATCGCACCTACGATCGCCAGGATCCGCAGCAGCACATGAGCGTGCGCACCCATGTGGCGGCCAGTGACGTCCTGGGCGCCAAGGTGCGCCTGCGGGCCAATGTCGTCGATCGTGACGAGACCGGCGCCGCGGTCCGCGACAAGGACAGGCCCACCGGCGAGATCAAGGACCTCGTCCTCGACACCAACTCAGGCAAGGGCACCTGGGCCATCGTCTCGGTGGGCGGACTGCTGGGCATCGGCGATCGTGAGGTCGCGGTGCCGGCGTCGGCCCTGCAGGCGACGCGGGACTCGGACGGCAAGCCGGTGTACGACCTCGGCGCCACCGAGGCGGAACTGAAGGGACTGCCGCCGTTCGACGTCTCCGCCGCCAAGAAGAACGGCCTTGGTGCCGCGGTTCGCGACGCTTCGGCGGCGTGGCAGAAGGCCCGCCCGGACGGCTCGCTGGTGAAGCAGCCTGCCGATGCCTCCGGGACCCGTCCCGACGATGCGGGCAGGGACCAGCGCGCCGACAGCGGCATGGGCATCCCCGCCCACGCGGTGCTGGCGAGTCAGCTCAAGGGCATCGCGGTCCGCTGCAGCGACTCGCGGGACAAGGACTACGCGTCCGTCGACGAGTGCTGCATGGACCCCGATGACTGCTCGGTGAGCTTCCTGGTGATCGGCCGCGGCGGCGTCATCGGCATCGGCGAGACCGACTACCTGGTGCCGTTCCGTGCCACCCGCGTCGTCCTGCTGGGCGACGACCAGAAGCCCACCCTGACCGTCGCCAAGAGCACGGCGGAGATGGAATCGGCGCCCAAGTACCAGAAGCCCGAGTCCGGACTGCTGGGCGACGACAATGCGCGCACCAGCTGCCAGTTCTACGGCGTGGAGCCTGGCACCAAGGCCTGGCCGAAGGACGGCAAGGACGGCACCGGCACCCGCAAGGACGGCGGCAAGAGCGGCCGCTGATCCGGTGATGCAAGCAGGCCACCAGTGAGGCCCCAGGTCCTCGCCGGTCGGTCGGACGACCATGCCGTTTCGAGCAAGCGGCATGGTCTCTTCGCGTACAGGCAGGTCATCGGGCACGGCCCTTGCGCAGGCCGGCGCCATGGAATCGAACGCCGCCTTCCTGGATCGGATCGAGAAGGACGTGGATGCTGGCCTGCGTGCGGAACTGCGGCGGGTGGCGGCGACGGCGGATCCCGTCGCGGCGATCCGCCGGCACCCAGGCGTGGCCATGGCCGCGGGCCTGGCCGCGGGCTTCGCCGGCGCCCGACTCCTGCGCGGTGCGGGCGGCCGGCGCCTGTGGGATCGGCTGCGGGGCTCGTCCGGCTCCTTGCTGTGGGCCTTCTCGGCGCTGAGCACCTGGGCGCGTACCCGCTCTTCGAAGTGAGGAACTGCGGCCGTGGTGCTGGTGCCAGCGGCAGTCCCGCGACCAGAAGCAAGTTGTCGTGGAAATGACCCGGGCGGAACAGCCGCGGACCTGCCATTGGCATCGCGATTGCTTGGTGGTGACCCGTGGCCGCCCAGCGTCGGGCAGCCGATTACCCAAAAGGACGTCTCTCGCCAAGGAGAGACAAGGAGAACGAAGATGCCGAATCCGCAGAACCCGTCGAATCCCAAGAACCAGCCGAAGGAGAACGAGCCGCAGCAGCCCAAGCCGGGCAACAAGCCGCAGCGGCAGGACTCCGACGACCAGGGCGGCTACGAGAAGACCGACCGTGGTGGCTCCTCCGGGAAGTCCGGCCAGAGCTGATTGGTTCCACCGGCCCGGGCGGCAACCACGCCGTCCGGGCCACGATTCCCACGAACACACGAGACAGGCAACACATGACACCCAAGGCATGGTCGAAGAAGGACGAGCGTCAGTACGAGCACGTCCGCGAGAGTGAAGCGAAGCGCGGTCGTTCGGCGAAACGGGCCAAGGAGATCGCCGGCCGCACCGTCAACAAGCAGCGGGTTCGCGAGGGCCGTGCTGCGACCAGCAGCAGCGAGAAGGCGGACCGGACGAAGTCCGCCGGCTCCGAACGCCGCGACACGCGCAAGGCGCGCGGCAAAGTGGCGTCGAAGAGCCGCCAGACCGCGCGCAAGGCGGCGACGAAGAAGGCGCCCGCGCGCCGGCGCACCTCCCGTCGGCGGCAGCCGTAGGCGACCACGACGATCGGCAGTGCGGCTGCCGATTGCGCGAGCGTGTTGCCGCCGCGGCCGGGGGGTCTGGACGCCGACGGCTGTCGGCGCAACGATGCCGGCCCGGATGTGGATGTCGTCGGTGCCCCGGATGTCGCGCAGCCGCTGGCTCATGGTCCTGCTCGGGCTCACCGGGGTCTACTTCCTGGCGGGCAAGCTGGGTCTGTTCCTCGCGTTCGAGCACAGCAGCGCCAGCCCGGTCTGGCCGCCCACGGGGATCGCCATCGCCGCGATCCTCTGGTTCGGCCCGGGGATCTGGCCGGCGATCGCGCTGGGAGCATTCCTCGTCAACGTGACGACGCCGCTGCCGGTGGCGACACCGCTGATGGAGCGCTGTCTGCTGTCGGGCGCCATCGCTGCCGGCAACTGCCTGGAGGGACTGTTGGCCGGTCTGCTGGTGCGCCGCTTCGCCGGCGGGCGGGACTTCTGGATGCGTCCGGCCGATCTGGGCCGTTTCGCCCTCGCGGCCGGTCTCCTGGCGCCGGCGGTGAGCGCGTCGGTGGGCGTCGGCAGCCTGGCGCTCGCCGGACAGCTGTCGGCTGTGGCGGCGGGGATGGTCTGGCTCACCTGGTGGCTCGGCGACCTTTCCGGAGCCCTGATCGTCGCCCCTGTGCTGTGCATGCCCCGCGCCTGCTGGCGGGATCGCTGGGGCGAGACGCTGGCGCTGTTCCTGACCCTGGCCTTGCTCACGGCGGTGGTGTTCGGCGACACCGGGGTGACCGCGGTGGGGCAGCAGCTCCAGTTCCTGTATCTGCCGGTGGTGCTGTGGGCGGCGTTCCGGCTGGCGCCGCAGATCGCCGGCGTCACCCTGCTGGTGCTCGGCGCGGTGGCAGTCTGGGCGACGCTCCAGGGCACCGGGCCCTTCGCCGGGCCGAGTCCGAACCGGTCCCTGCTGCTGCTGCAGGCATTCATGACGACGGTCGCGCTGACCCTGTTGGCGATGGTGGCGACGGTGCGGGCGCGGCAGTCCGCCGATACGCGCGCCCGCGCGCTGCAGGGGGAACTGGAGGAGCGGGTGGCCAGTCGCACCGCCGCCCTCTCGGTCGAGGTGCAGGAGCGACGCGAGGCCGAGGCCCGTCTGCTGGAGGCGCAACGGGTGGCCCAGGTCGGCAGCTGGCGTTGGGACATCGCCGCCAACGAGGTGTGGTGGTCGGACGAGCTCTATCGCATCTATGGCCTGGAGCCCGGCAGCTTCGCCGGCAGCTATCAGGGGTTCCTGGATCGGGTGACGCCCGACGACCGTGCCCACGTCGAGGCGGCGATCGCCCGGGCCATGGCGGAGCGCGGCTCGTTCGAGTTCGAGCACGGCATCCTGCATCCCGACGGCGGCGAACGGTGGGTGCTGGGTCGCGGCCGCGTGCTGGTGGATGCGGCCGGCGCTCCGGTCGCGATGGCGGGCACCGCCCAGGACATCACCGATCGCCGTCTGGCCGAACGGCAACGCGGCGAACTGCTGCGCGAGCAGGCGGCCCGCCAGGAGGCCGAGGAGGCCAATCGCTGCAAGGACGAGTTCCTGGCGGTGCTGTCCCACGAACTGCGCACGCCGCTGCACGCGATCCTGGGATGGGCGGCCCTGCTCGAGCGCGGCGGTCTGGACGCCGCGTCACGCCGGCGCGCCGTGGCGACCATCGCCCGCAACGGCCATCTGCAGGCCAAGCTCATCGACGACATCCTCGACATTTCGCGGATGACGTCGGGCCGGCTGGAACTGCAGCTGGAGGACCTGGATGCCGGCGGCCTGGTGGCAGCGGTGGTGGAGACGATGCGGCCCGATGCCGAGCAGCGCGGTGTGACCCTGTCGGTGCAGGCGGAACCGGCGGTCGGCGGCGTGCGCGGCGACGGCCAGCGGCTGCTGCAGGTGATCGGCAACGTGGTCGGCAACGCGGTGCGCTTCGCCCGGAGTCCGGGGGGCCAGGTCGAGCTGCGCATGCGCGGTGCGGGGGAGCGCGTCGAGATCGCGGTGCTCGACGATGGCCCCGGCATCCCCGCCGATTTCCTGCCGCACCTGTTCGACCGCTTCCGGCAGGCGGACAGTTCGACCAGCCGCCGCCACGGCGGTCTGGGGCTCGGGCTGGCCATCGCCAGGCAGCTCCTCGACCTGCACGGCGGCACGATCCAGGCGGGCAACCGCACCGATGGGTCCGGCGCCATCTTCACCATCGGGCTGCCACGGGTGGGCGCGGCGTCGGAGGCGGCGCCGCGGGCGCTGGCGGCGCTGCCGACCGCCTCGCCCGATCTGGCCGGGTTGCGGGTCCTGGTGGTCGACGACGAGCCGGACGGCCGGGTCGCCTGCTGCCGGCTGTTGGAGGGCTGGGGAGTGCACGTGGCGGAGGCGGCCTCCGCCGACGAGGCGCTGCATCGGCTCACCGGCTTCCAGCCGGACCTGGTGCTGGCCGACCTGGCGATGCCTGGCACCGATGGCTTCGAGTTCATGGTCCAGTTGCGGCAGCGGCAGGCGGGCCATGTCGTCCCGGTCGCCGCCCTCACGGCTCATGCCGGCGACCGCGACCGTCAGCGGGTGCTCGCTGCCGGGTTCATGGCCCATCTCAGCAAGCCATTGGACGCCGACGCGCTGCGCCGCCTGCTGGCGGAAGTGATCCGTGATTCGTGGGCGGGACGCCGGAGCTGACCTACTGGTCGCCCGAGCGCAGCGGCACCTCGACGGTCTCCAGCCGTGGTCCGTCCGGCAGGCCGCGCACCACGGTGATCCTGACCTTCTGGCCGGCGGTGCGGTTCTTCAACGCGGCGCCGATCTCGTCGAAGCTTCGCACCGGCACCTCGTCAATGGCGACGATCAGGTCGCCCCAGCTGGTCACGGTGGCCCGCTCCTCGTCGATGCCGAACGGCGTGAGACCCGCCTCGGCGGCACCGAAGCCCGGCGTCACCTCGGTGTAGAGCGCGCCGTGGCGGTAGCCGCCGGCCAGCGGCACCGGCATGCCGCGGAACTCGGTGGGGTTGCGGATGCCGAGCACCGGCGTCAGCGCCCGGCCGGCGATCAGCCGCGGCACCACCTCGTTGACCGTGTCCACCGGCACCGCGAAGCCGATGCCGGCGCTGGCGCCGCTGGGGCTGTAGATCGCCGTGGTCACGCCGATCAG
>CAZMGG010000070.1:0-28684 GCA_964565715.1 uncultured candidatus Brocadiaceae bacterium
GCAGGCCCTGCACGCCGTGGGCGTCGTGCATCGCGACCTGCGCGAGGCCAACGTCACCATCGGACCCGACGGCGCGTGCATGGTGACCGGTTTCGGCTTCGCCAAGCCGCTCGGCACGCCAGCACAGATGTCGTCGCTGAATCACAAGGGCGGTGAGGGCGAACGCTCCCGGCGGGGCCTGCCGACCTATCCGGCGCCGGAGCAGTTCACCGGCATCGCCGCCGACGCCCGCGCCGACGTGTGGGCGCTCGGCTGCGTCCTCTTGCGCTGTCTCGGCGGCGAGGCACCGGATCCCGAACAGGGCGGCACACCGGCCGGCGTCCTGGCCGCCGGCAAGGCCCACGGCCACGTCGTGCCGAAGGCGCTGTGCCAGGCCGTCGCCGGCTGCCTCACGGTGAGCCCGATGGCGCGGTTCCGCACCATGCTGGCGGTGGCCGAGGCCCTGGCGCCGACCGTCGCGACCCGTGGCGACGCCTCCGGCGGCCGACGCCGGCCGGCACTGCTGGCCCTGGCCGCCCTGGCCGTGGCGGCACCGCTGGTGTTCTGGGCCTGGTTCGGCGGCAGCAACGGCGAGGCCGGCGACCGCGGCGGCGAGCAGGCGATCGTGACGCGCGGCAGGAACCCGGACGCACCGCCGGCGCAGGCCGCGCCCGCCGACCGCCAGCGCCTCTGGTTCCAGACCGGCCGCGCGCTCCTGATCGGCCTCGACTACGAGGGGCGGCCGTTCAGCAAGCTGAACAACGCCAAGGCCGACACCGCGGCGGTGGCCAAGGCGCTCGGCGAACTCGGCTGGACCGACGTGACCACGGTGCTCGGCCCCGAGGCCACCGGCCAGCGGATCGAGGCCGAACTCGGCCGGCTCGACCTGCGCGCGCAGGAACAGGACCAGGTGCTGGTCTACTTCGCCGGCCACGGCATCAGGCATCCGAGCAGCGACAAGGTCGGCTGGATCCTGCCCCACGACGCCGAGGCGCGCCCGGCGGACCGGACCAGCGGCGACCGCTGGCTGCCGTTCACGACGCTGACCAACGTGCTGGGCACGCTGAAGGCGCGGCACGTCCTGTTCGCGCTGGACTGCTGCCACGCCGGCGCGGCGACGCGGGCCGGCGACGTGGTGCGCGCCGAGTCGATCACGCGCATGCTGGAAGACAGGGTGCGCGTGCTGTTGACCTCGTGCACCGCCGACCAGGTGGCGCACGACGGTGACGGCCGGCACTCGCCGTTCGCCAACGCCTTCCTCGACGTGCTGGCCACCGCCCGGGCCGGCACCGACACCACCGGCGTCGACCTGCTGGTGGCGCTGCGCCAGCGGCTGCCGCCGAACCAGCGGCCGGTGTACTACCCGCAGGCCGACCATCGCGCCGGCGCCGACTTCGTGTTCGGCCGGTACGGGAACTGAGCTTCCCCCGAAAAAGGAGGACGCCTGGCCGACGGTCACAGGAGAAGACCACCGTCCAGGCGTCCGGCCTCGCTCGGTCGTTCCCGGGGAGGAAAGGAGGAAACCCCGGAAATGCCGGCGAGGACAGTGTGGGAAGGCTAGGCACCGTCGCCGCCGATGGCAACCGGTCCCCCAGCCCCCTGGCATCCGCCTCCTGCGGACGCCACGATCGGCGCGTGACCTTCCCGGACTGGCAGCCAGGACCGCACACGCCGCTGCGCCCCGACGAGATCGCGGCCGTGCGCAGCGTGCTCGCCGCCGCCGCGGCCCACCCGCCGAGCCGCAGCCTGGTCGACGCCGTCGTCACCCAGGCCCGCAACCTCGACTCCTTCGGCGATCTGCTGGCCCGCTACCCGTCGCCCCTCGAGGAACAGATCCTCGGCGAACGCCGGCGCGGCCTCGACACCCTGGTGCAGACCCTCTGCGAGGCGAGCCGCGCCGCCCTGCTGCTGCGCGCGCCCACCCAGGCGGTCGTCGGGCGCGCCCTGCACCTCGCCCAGGTCAACTTCTTCCGCCTCCTGCGCCACGTCACCGCCACCCTGCCCGACGACGACGGCGCCACGCTGCGCGCCGACAGCGCCCGCCTCCTGCGCCGCTCGATCTACGCCCAGCTCGTCGAGGAGGTGCTGTCGGACCTGGTCACCGACGAGTCGGTGCCGCGCGAACTGCGCGCCCGCGCCGTGCGGCACCTGGCGCTGCTGTGGGGCCACCGCCTCACCTGGCGCGTCGATCGCTTCTTCCCGATGCTGGAGACCACCTGGGAGGCGCGCAGCCGCGTCCGCGTCGTCGGCGGCACCTTCCTCGGCGCCAGCGAACTGCTGCAGCTGCTCCTGCAGGGCGCCGAACCGGGCTTCGTCGAGATCCTCACCGGCCAGCAGGGCGATCCGGCGATGACGCTGGCGTTCCGCGAGTTCCTGTTCGGCCGCTCGTCCGAGGAACTCGAACGGCTGACCGATCGGATGGCGCGGGAGGGCCTGTCGTCCCTGGCGATCGACAGCCGCGGCGACGAAGGCCTCGACGCCGGCTCGCTGTTCCACGAGTTCTTCCACCTGCGGCACCAGCTCGCCCTGGCGCGGCGGCTCACCGGCCAGCCCGGCCCGCAGCGCACCGCCGAGGGCTACGTGGTGCTGGGCTGGCTGCAGCAGGACGGCGCCGACGCCGCGACACCGGGCCCCGCACCCTGACCTGACGAGGAATGAACGTGCACGCATCGCTTGTCGTCCCCTGCCTGCTGCTCGCGGCGATCCCGTCGGCCTGCGGCAGCCAGCGCACCTTCTTCGGCCCCGACGACGCGTCGCTGCCGTTCAGCAACGCGGTGCAGGTCGGCGACACGGTCTACGTCGCCGGCCACCTGGGCCTCGATCCGGTCACCGGCCAGCCGCCCGCGGATCCGCGCGAGGAGGCCGGGCTGCTGCTGGACGCCGTCGCCCGCACGCTGGCCCGCGCCGGCCTCGGCCTCGACGATCTGGTGCAGGTGCAGGTGCACTGCCCGGATCTGGCCCTCTACGGCGTGTTCAACGAGGTCTACCGGCAACGCCTGCGCGCGCCGTTCCCCGCCCGCGCCTTCCTCGGCAGCGGTCCGCTGCTGCGCGGCTGCCGGTTCGAGCTGATCGGCATCGTCGTGCGGCGCTGAGCGCCTTGGGCGGCCCATGAACACGCGGGCCCCTTCATCGGCCCGCGCGTGGCGGTTGGATGCGACGCGGCCCTTCGACGTAGATGCCCGTCCGCAGGAATTCCTCGAACCATGGTG
Source organism: uncultured candidatus Brocadiaceae bacterium (assembly GCA_964565715.1). GTDB lineage: Bacteria > Planctomycetota > UBA1135 > UBA1135 > UBA2386 > CAZMGG01. The sequence goes on from CAZMGG010000070.1 coordinate 3,189, forward strand.
TGCGGGCGAAATCTGCTGCCAGCGGGCCTCGCAGCATCGATTCCCGCACGGTGCGCGCCTCCTCGACCATGCCCCGGTCTCGGTAGATGGCGTACTGGGCAATGTCACATTGTCCGAGACTGTAGGGATGGCATCCTCCCGGCACCCGCATCAGCAGAGTGCGAGCGGCATTGATGTGCCCCTGCACCTCCTCCAGTTTCGCCACTCGCGCGGCTGGATCCGCCAGCTTGCGGATCTCACCATACTCATGACCCGCCAGTGACATGTGGACACTCCCTTGCAGAGCCACGGGCAGCAGCCCCATCCGATCCTTCCAGACCGCCAGGATGGGTGGTCGCCGCAGAGCTGCGGCCCAGTCCTCCGGCAGATGCGGTGGCGCCACGAGCAAGCTCCGGTCGGGGTTGATGTACGGCTCACTTCTCGGATCGCCACCAACACCAATGCAGTCGAACGCCTTCCGCAATCCAGGGTCTCGCTCCAGAGCATCCCGCAACGGCTGCAGCCCAGCCACGGGCGCAATCTCGAACTCCCGCCAGTCGCTGAACACTCGCTCGCCCTGGGGTCGATACCAGATCACGCGCAAGCGATACCGGCCCGGAAAGGCGAACAGACCGCGCCCCCCTATCGACATCAGATGGTGGTGGCGATCCTGCGCATCAATCCGTCGGAGGGCCACCACACCGACGCCATGTCCTGCTGTCCTGCGCGGGTCGGTGTTTCGGCACACATCCAGCCATCGCGCTCCATCCCACCACTGCACCTCCCCATACGGGCCCTTCGGGCGCCAGGTGCGTTGCATGTTCGGCGCAGGCCCCTCGGTTACGACCTCCTCCCTGGCGATCGCAGATGCCGTCGAGACCTCGAACCAGGAATCCTCGAGTTCCCGCATCGGCCCAAGCCGCTCGACGCGGACCGCTTCGTGTTGCTGAGCACGTATTGCCTGTCCGTTGTCCATAATCCATGCCAGCAACAAGATCTGGCCTGATATCCGCACTGCGCCTATGGGAGCCATTATTACCTCACTCCGGGTACGATTGTGATCTTCTTGATGTGGCGGACAAGATAGGGCGACACAAGACACTCAGCCCTGCCCGGCGCAGTTGAGCTCCAAGCTTCTACCAATTGCCCAGGCGAGCTAACCGGATCCAACATCTCCGCGTTTGACATGATACCCGGAATTGTGTGGTCGTCGTAGCGCAGGACGGGATATAGACTCCAGGGTGCGGCTCCCGGCAACCATTCCTGAGACCCGAGTTGGTCGTTAAGGCCATCCCACTCCGTAAACAGATGCCCCAATTCATGCGCCAGCACGCGAATGCTCATCATCTCCGACCAAGTGACTCCATTGTAACCGTGGTACGGATAGGGTTGATCAACGACTCCCGGACCGACCGGGCTCTGCTCACCCCGCCAATTCCATGGATACAGCTGGACAAATGGCAGGAACGAGTTGGGGAAGAGCGGGTTTCCGGTACCTGGCAGGGACAAGCGGTGCGAACGCAACGCCAACCCTCCCAGGCTCCGCAGGACCGAGCCATCCTCAGTGGATGTCTCTCCGAGTGGATCATCGTTGCACGATCCGCTGGTCAGGCAGTATGCATGACCATCTGGGCATACCAGCACCGCGGCGCACCAGAATCGGTCGTTTGCAAGCCTGAGCCCGCGCAGCAGGGACGTTTGCTGCAGCATGCCGCCTCGTCCATGGATGCCCAGTGCGAACCAGAAGTCGTCCAGCCTGGACATGTCTGCGGGCCGCATGGGATCAGGATCATTGTCTGCAGGCAAGCGGCGCACCGTTGGCCGGATCGGGTTGTGCTTCCAGAACGTCCAGCCTGCGTTCTCCGTCACCGGCTCGATCCCCACGCACGCATCCCGATAATATCGCTGGATCAGTCTGAAGGACTCCTGCTGGCCTTGACCCTGCGTGACAGTCTTGGTCAACAGCCCGCTGTAGCCATTGGCTGCTCGCAGCAGCCAGCCGCTGTCGTCGTACAACAGGACCGGGAACCTCAAACTGACCCCCTGTGTGTTGGGGGCCACGGTTACGGTTGTCAAGGTGCTCCCGGTCACCGGGCCCTCCCAAGAGGGCGCCTGGCCTCCGCTTGAGCCAATGCCCACGGTCGAGCCCACAGCCAGCGGTTGGCTCAGCGCCTGCTGGAGCGTGATGGTCACGGAATTGCCGTTGCGTACCATGACCTCGAAACGGTAGTTCGGATCCTCCTGGAATGCACCTCCCCCCGGCGGGCGCACCATGAACTGGACACTCAAGGCCCCAGCACCGTCCAAGTAGATCTCTGTCTCCGAGCTCGCCAAGATGTGGCGATCGGTCGGTGCCGGAGGTGCGGCTCCCGCCAAGTTCAAGAAATCTACCCTGCCGTTCTCCAGCGGCCCTACGTTCAGGCCGGGCCAGCCCGCCCCGAACACAGTAGGAGCAGGGCTGGCATCAGGAACCGAATCCATGACCAGACCCACCGGCGGGATGGTGTATTGCCCCCCCGCCCATGTCCAGAACTGATGATCCCAGGTCGCAAACATCGGCGAGTGAGCGCGCCGCCGGATCGGTAGATCGCCTGCCGGGCCACCCAACGTCACCAGGAGGTCGGCATTCCCGAGCCCCGTACGCGTCACACCTGTGACGAAGCGTGTGAAGGCAGGGGAGCGGTTCTCCTGGATTGGATCACACGACAGGTCGATCTGGCTGGCAATCGCCCCGGGTGCAAGCATTTCCACATGCAACCGTCGGCGCACGGTCAATGTCGCGCTGGCAAGCGTGTGCTGAGCTTGTCCAGCGCCCAGCGGCTGTGCGCCTGCGTTTGCCACTGGCAGCGCCGGCGGAACCAGCCGACACTGCGGAAGATGGAGATCCTGGTTCGACGTGCGGACGAATAGCAAGGCAGCATCCCGCTCGTGATCCTGCTGCTGCGCATAGTCGCCCGGCACCATGGCAAGCAGACGACTGCCTTGGCTCAGCGCCAGGGCCTTATCGAACGTTGCAAACAAACGCCAATTGTCTCCAGGGCTGAAGGCGCCATGGAAGTCCAGCTTGATGATGCCAAGGCTGTCGGTCTCGAGTGAGAGCGTATCCTGTGGCGGGCTGGCATCCACGGCCGCAACACCGATCAGACTTCCACCAGAGGTGTTGTCATACCGCGCAAGAGCGTCAGCTGGCCCGGACCAATAGTCGTGAGGGTCCAGGAAGCTCGCCCGCGGCTCCCCCGGGCCTCCGTATATCGGGTACGAGTTGTCGTCTACGTCCACATACCCCACTTGGACTTCCACGCCCGCCACGGGCGGCACTATCTGAACGCGGCCCAGCACAACGTGCCGCTTCGTATGTGACCATGGCTCTGGTGAGGATCCGCCGGGTGGCATCGTCGGCCAGGGGGTATCCAGCGCAGGATCACCACCGGGATCGAAGTGCAGACTCGACTGCGCCAGCGCCTCGTCGTCGCCGAAGGCGGTGGGCCGTTCCATCCTGGGCATGGTCGATCCATCCGCTTGCTGGTTCCATCGTCGGACCGTCGCCTTTCCGTCGCTGCTCAGGAACTCAATGTGCGCAATTCCGAACACGGTTGCCACGAGCTCGGTGCGCGCCCATTGCCCCTGACCCGGCTGTGCCTGCAACGACACATCCAGGAAGACCCGGTAGTCTCCGGCTGTGGAACTGGACGCGGCGGCTGAGAGGTAGAAGTCGGCGACCGCACCCTGAATGAGCGTGCGCCAGCCAGGCCCAGCCGGCGCATTCATCGTGGGATCCGCGTATACGCCAATCGTTGGCGCGGAAGCCGTGACGCGGACATATACCGGCAGAGCCCCCTGCTGTGATGGATAATGGACGGCCAGGGTGTAGAGATCATCTTCCTGAGCCACGCCGTTGGCGTCGCTGGAGTCGCGCACGCCATCGCGATCGTCGTCGTCACCATTCACGTACCAACGGATGGGGGCACAGTTACTGACCGTTGTCAGGCCACTGCTCTGTTGCACACCGCCAAGAATATGCAAGTCAGCTGCCACTACCGTCATCGGGAAGAGAGCCGCGATGGTCGGGCTGTCCACATGCTGGCCGGGCCGGTTGCCAACCATCAAGCAAACTTGGTGAGTCCCCGCTGCAGGCGCATAGACAATGACGGAACTCTCTGCGCCGGGCACGATGATCAGCCCCGGAGACGACGACCAGGAGTACGTGCAAGCGTCACTGGCCGGAATCGTATCAAGGTTTATGCCTCCTGGTGTTTGGCATATGGGTGAGTTCCCCACATCATCACAGCGACGGCGCAGATAGTCGAGGTCGTCGTGAAGCCCCTGGAAGACGTAATAGCGCCCAGGACGGACAGTCGTGGGAATCACGATCTCCACTGGCTTGATGTCCATACCGGGCTCCCACCCCGGCTGTGGCAGACAGCAAAGTCCGGTCTCGAGGCCCGTGGGCGGCGGTGGCGGATTCCATGCGGGCTTCTGAGGCTCTTCGAAGGCCACCGTGGCGGTGCAGTTCGGACTTACCGTCAGCGTCAAATTCCAGGTGATGGAACTCTCCTGCGACAGATCCAGGGCCTTTCCAGCGCCTGCGTCATCCTGGAATGAGCACGTCACGGAGAATTGGTACGCACCGTGAGGAAGCCCTGGCGGCGGCAGGAACACTGCCGCCGGGCGCAGAGTCTGAGGTGCAATGCCCGACGAAGTGTCGAATCCTCCACCCTCCGGAAGGGTGCCTGCTGTGAAGTGGAAGCGGTACCGAATGTTGTCGTTGGTCTCGATCAGAGAGTCCCTCTTGTCACCCCACGTGCAGCGCTGAATGTACCAGTCTTTGTCCTGGATCTCGACATAGAAGGGAAGCCCGCTCGACAAGACATCCGGGTAGGGCAGGTCGCCGGGCTCCTCCGGCCAGAGGCGAATGACTTGCGGTGCCGGTCCCGCATAGGGACTGCCGCCAGGCAGGCAGTTGGCGTTGAGGGTGGCCGGCGACGGCAGCGTATGAGCGTAGCCGGTGTTCTGAGGCTGACACAGTTGTTGACCCGAGGCAGAGGGCTGCAGCGCCAAGCCGCATACCAGCGATGCAACAAGGGAGGCCGGCGCAGGGCCTGCCCAATGTCCACTCTGACGAGCCGCTAGAGGAGCCGGGAGCCGGGAGCCGGGAGCCGGGAGCCGGGAGCCGTGGGTTGGCTTCCTTCATGGTGCAGGTGTTTAGCCGATCCTCGGACCCATGTCAATCCCGCCGCCCCAAGGGCCCAAAGGGCACCCGAAGCTGCCTTCCGGTGACAGCCCCCTCTCATCAAGCCCGCGACCGAGACCTCTGAGCCCCCGGGCCAGACCCCACCTCACCCCGCGTAGACCCGCGTCCCGTCCCACTCGCTGAGCCGACCGCGCAACTCGCGCAGCTTCGACGCCACCCGCAGCGCCACCGGATCCATCGGCAAGGCGCGGAACACCTGCTCGCTGCACACCAGGACCGCCTTGGTGCGGGCCCGCGACAGCGCCACGTTCAGCCGATGCTCGCTGAAGAAGAACCCCGAGCGCCCGCCGAGTTCGGCCGGATCGCCCGCACCCAGCGAGATCACCACCGCCTCGCGTTCCTGGCCCTGGATCCGTTCGACGGTGTCGACCAGCACCTGCTCGCTGCCGGGCAGCAGCTTGTGCTGCAGCGCCGAACGGATCATCCGACCCTGGGCGCGGAACGGCGCGATCACCGCCACCTCGGACGGCGGCAGGCCGTGCTGCCGCAGCAGGTCCTCGACCACGTCGGCGACCGCTGCGGCCTCCTCGGCCGAGCGCTGGCCCGGCTGGCGGTGATCGACCCGCAGCCAGCACACCGCGCGTTCGGGATCGAGCACCTCGTCGAGCCGGCCGCCGGGCCGGAACGGCAGCCGGCGCGCGCCGGCGGCCGGGTCGGGCCGCACCAGGCCGCCGTAGAACGTGTCGCTGACGACGCGGCAGACGCCGTCGTTCATCCGGTAGGTGATGTCGAGCAGCTCGCCGCCGTACAACCGATGCAGGTGCTCGAACACCGACGCGGTGGCCAGCGGATCGCGGTGCTCGCCGCGCACCACCGGCGGCAGCTGGCGGTGGTCGCCGAAGAACATCCAGCGCTGGGCCAGCAGCATGCCCGGCAGCGCGTGCGGGATCGGCAGCTGACCCGCCTCGTCGAACACGGCGAAGTGGAAGCGCTCGCGGTCGTTGAGCTTGGCGAGCTGGAAGCAGGTGCCAGCCACCACGCCGGTCTCCGGCAGGCGGCCGCGGCGAGGGTCGGCGAGGTCGATGCCGGCCCGGCGCAGCTCGGCCGCGCCCTCGCGGCTGTTGCCGACCTTGCACACCGGCAGATCCGGTGCGGCGGCGCGGATCTTGAACAGGGCGTTGTCGACGGCGCGGTGGGTGAAGGCGCAGAGCACGATGCGGCAGCGGTGCGCGCCGAGCGCGGCCACCACCTCGGCCAGGAGCCGCGTCTTGCCGGTGCCCGGCGGTCCCTGCACCAGCGACAGGCTCTCGCTGGCGATCGCCGCGGCGCCGGCGCGGAGCTGGGCCGGATTGAGGCCCTTGTCGGCGAGGCGCTGCAGCGCGCGTTCTTGGCGGGCGGCGTCGCGCCGGACCTGGTGCCCGCCGCGCAGGACGGCGCCGACCAGCGGATCGGCCAGGGCGGCGCGGACGGCGTCCTGCAGCCGGCCGCGCAGGTCGAGCGGCCGCCGATCGAGGCAGTAGAGGCCGCCGGCCTCGAACGTCGGCGGCAGCTCGCGGCTGTAGGGGTCGGGCAGCAGCCGGACGATGCGGCGCTGGGCGTCGTAGCGGTCGTAGACGAGCGGCATGGCCAGTTCGAGGTCCTCGCCGTCGCCGACGCCGACCGGGTCGCCGCGGCGGAACTTGCTGGCGTTGTCGGGCACCTCGAACAGGAAGGCGTCGTTCTCCGTGCGCAGGAAGCGCGCCTCGGCGATGCACTCGCCCTCCAGGGCCCGCAGTTCGGCGGGCTGGCTGTGCAGATCGCGGTGGGTGCGTCGCTCGACGTCCTCCTCGCGGCGGAGGAAGCGGAGCAGGCGGGCCTCGAGGCTCAGCTGCACTCCGCCTCCTCGCTGCCGGTCGGCTGGGCGGCTTCGCGATCGTCGGGCAGGAACGTCCGCACCAGTTCGGCCAGGTCAGCGAGGTCGGCGCGGCCCTTCCGGCGCAATCGCTGGCGGCCGTCGGGCTCGCCGGGCCACATCGCCGCGGCCGACTGGTGGCCCAGGCGATGCGGATCGCGAGAGAGGCCGTGGCGCACGAGGTCGGCCAGCAGCGGCACCGGCCCCGGATAGAGCGCGGCGTGGCGCAGGCGCCGGCCGACGTCGACGAAGCGCGCCTCGAGGCCGCAGCCGTCCTCGCGCTGGTGGGCGTGGGCCTCGTGCAGGCGCGGCAGGTCAGGACCGAAGTGCAGCAGGTGGACGTCCTTGGATAGCGATCCGACCAGTTCCTGCAGACAGCGCCACTCGTCGTCCGGGCCGTCGGGGAAGGCATCGCGGACGCCGGCCGGGTCGGTGAGGTCGCCCTGCACGCCGAGCCAGAGCACGGACTCGGCGTAGGGGTCGCGCAGCAGGTGCACCAGGGCGCCGGGGTGCAGGCCCTTGCTGCGCGGCTGCCGCTCGGGGATCGGCCGGCCCAGCACGCGGGCCTGGGCCGCCCGCCGCAGCCGTCGCAGCAGGGTGGCGTCGAGGCGGCCGCGTTCGCGCTCGCCGTGCGGCTCGAAGGTCGCGAGGTCGGCGGCGGTGCGCACCGACAGCGCCTCGAGCACGTCGCGCGCGCCCGGCGTCATGCCGTGCACCAGGGACAGGTCGTCGCGCGCGGCCATCTCGGGCACGCAGCGATGGTTCCAGTGGCAGCCCTCGCAGGCCAGCGTCCAGAACGGCCGCGCCAGCTCGGGGGCCGTGCGCAGCGCCAGCAGGTCCCGTTCGGCGTCGGCGCACGCCGCCGCGTAGTCGGCGACGTCGAACCACTCCTCGCGGCCGTCCTTCAGCACGATGGCCGCCCGGGCCGGCATGCGGCCCTGGGTCAGGGCCAGCAGCCGCGAGTAGAACGTCACCTGCAGGACCTGGTCGCCGCGCGGCTGCCCCGACGACTTGACGTCGAGGACCTCGTAGTGATGCGCGCCCAGGTCGCTGGGTCCGTCGGTACGATGGAGCAGGTCGGGCAGGCCGAGCCGGTCCTCGCCGAGCAGCACGCCCTGGTGGATCCAGGGCACGCCGGCGCGCATCAGTTCGAGGGTGGCGGCGGCCCCTCGGGCCCAGTCGCGTTCGGGGTAGGCCGGCGCCACGACCCCCAGCGCCGCCACGTGCGCCGCCTCGAAGTCGCGGCCGCGGGCACGACTGAACTCCTCCCAGGGATGCGGTGGCCGCCGTTCGCTGCGCGGCAGCGTCAGGTCCAGCGCCGCCTGCCGCGCGCAGTGCAGGAAGGCATAGACGTGGGTCGCGGTGACGCGCCGGGCGGTGATCCCCGCCGCGTCCCCCGCCCTGCCCCCCGATCCGGTCATCCGCGCCTTCGGATCGTCACCAGGACGTCCAGGTAGGCGGCACCGAGGCCGAGGTCGGTGGCGCGGGCCGGGATCAGGGCATTGGCGGAGTGGCCGCGGTCGAAGTGGCCGCCCTTGGGCATCACGCACAGGTCCGGGCGCTGGGTCGGATCGTGGCGCAGTTCGGCCTCGAGGCTGCCGGTGACGCTCTCCACCACCACCACCGCGCCGTCGGGAACGCCCGGCACGGCGTCGGGGTGGACCGCCACCCAGGCGCGCTCGCCGAGGCCCTTGCCGGACCAGACCGAGGCCTGGCTCTTCTCGGTGGAGTTGGAGAAGAGCCAGAGCGGCCGGCTGGCGCCGGGCCGGGCCGGCGGCGTGGCGATGGGCGGCTGGTCGGCGAGCCGGGTCAGCAACTGCACCCGGCCGTTCGGCGTGCGGACCTTGCGGTCGGGGAACAGCAGCCTCCCTGCCATCGGATTGCGCACCGCGCCTTCCTCCCGCAGCGCCGCCAGGGTCACGCCCCGCTCGGCCGCCGGGGCCAGCGCCGCCCGCTTCCACTCGTCCACCGTCCAGCGCGGGAAGGCGTCGAGCCCGGTGCGCTCGGCCAGATCGCGGAAGATGTCGACCTCGTGGCGCACCTCGGGCGGCGGCTCCACCACCGGCCGCGACTCCGAGAGCCAGTGGTGCCCGTAGGCGCCGAGCACGTCGTCGTCTTCCAGCAGGGTCGGCACCGGCAGCACCAGGTCGGCGCGACGGGCGGTGTCGGTGAGGAAGCAGTCGGCCACCACCACGAACTCCACCTGCTCGATGGCCCTGGCCACCGTGGCCGAATCCGGCAGCATCGAAACCGGATTGCCGGCGGTGACCCAGAGCAGCCGGACCGGCGGGTCCTGGCAGGCCAGCAGGTCCGGGCCGAACAGCGGCTCGCGGATGACGCGCGGATGCGGCACGTCGGGGTTGAGCTTCGCGAAGGCGCCGCGGCGGCGGAAGTAGAACGAGCAGCCGCCGCCGGACCGGAACAGGTTGTCGGTCAGCGCCGACAGGGCATCCAGCGCCCGGACCAGGGCTCCCCCCAGCAAGCGCCGCTGCATGCCCCAGCCGACCAGGATGGCGGTGGGGCCCTCGTGCAGGCATCGGGCCAGGAACTCGAGATCCGACACGGTCAGATCCGCTTCGGCCGCCCAGGCCGCCACCGGCCGGGCGAGGCAGAGGGCGCGGAAGCCCTCCACGCCATCGCAGGCGGCCTGGCCCAGCGGATCGATCCAGCCCCGCTCGAACAGGAGCCGGCCGACGCCCAGCGCCAGCGCCAGGTCACCGCCGGGCCGCGGGGTCAGCACGCGATCCGCCAGGGGCGTGCTCTTGTGGCGCACCGGATCGATCAGGATCACCTGCGCCCCATCCTGCTGCGCCTGCTTCAGGACCGGCACCAGGTGCACGTTGCTGACCGATGGGTTCTTGCCCCACAACACGATGTGCCGCGCGCGCCGCAGGTCGAACAGGTCGTTGCTGTCGCTGACGCCCAGGTCCTCGATCTGGGCCGCCTCGCCGGCACCGCTGCAGATGTCGCCGACCTTGCCGGTGCAGGGGCCGAACAGGTCGAAGAAGCGGTCGGGGACCGCCTTCAGGATCCCGAGGCTGCCGCCCGACCGGTAGTGGAAGATCGCCGCGGGCCCGGACTCGGCGCGGATCGCCTGCAGCCGTTCGGCGACCTCGCCGAGCGCCCGGTCCCAGGACACCGGCCGCAGTTCGCCGTCGATCCGCCGCAAGGGCTGCGTCAGGCGCTCGGGCGCGCGCTGCAGTTCGAGGAAGCGGCTGGTGCGGAAGCAGAGGAAGCCGCGGGTGACCGGATGCTCGGGGTCCCCGCGCAGGGCCGTGACCTGGCCGTCGGCGACGGTGGCGAGGATGCCGCAGGCGTCCGGGCAGTCGCGGTTGCACGTGGTGCGGCGGACATCCGTGGCCATGGGGCAGCACGGTTACGGGTCCGGGCCGAAAGAGCAAGCGGTCGCCGAAGGCCCGCCCGCAACCCCCGCTCCCACCAGGGCCAAGGGCGGCCAGCGGGCTGTCCCGGGCGCATTGCGAAAGCGTCCCCAGCCGATCTTCTCCACAGGTCGTTGGTCGTTTTCCACACCACAACCCCATTCGTGGCACGGGTTGCGTCGGGTCCCGCGCCAACATTCCACACCTAACGGGCGTTCGGGTCGCTGCGGGTTTTCCCGGCTTTCCGTCTGGACGCCATGGCATGGGCTTCTACGCTCCCGCCCCAATGTCGGCCCGCACGCATGCGGTCACCCCTTTTCCCCGGCGCTCGCCGGTGGGTGGATCCCAAGCGTGCGTGTCGATCGATCACGCAACCCGTTAGGGAGGAGATCCTGATCACCATGACCAAGCTGATGGTTCACAGTCTGCTCGCGATCGCAGTCACCGCTTCCATGGCGCTGGCCAACGGCGGCGAAGGCGAGAAGAAGAACGAAGGCGGCCTCTACCAGGGCGGCGGCTCCTGGTCCTTCAAGCCCGGTTCGGGCATCACCTACGACGGTGGCGACACCTTCAAGCTGACCCTGAAGAACCAGCTGCAGGCCCAGTGGGCCTACACCTCGAACGAGGACCAGGGCACGGCGGACACCAACACCAACAACTTCACGGTGCGCCGCGCCCGGACCGGCCTGTCGGGCCACGTCTGGAGCAAGGACATCACCTTCAAGCTGATGCTCGAGGCGGTCGACGCCGGCGCGGCCGGTGACGGCGCCATCAAGGACGGCTGGGTGCAGTGGGCCTTCATGAACGGCGACAGCGGCTCGCTGGCGCTGCGCGCCGGTCAGGGCAAGACGGGCTTCGGCCTGGAAGCCACCGGCACGTCCGGCGGCCTCGACTTCGTCGAGCGCTCCATGGCCACCCGCACCATGGCCGACGTCCGCTCCCGCGGCGCCTGGCTGCACGGCTCGCACTCCGAGAACAAGTTCCGCTGGAACTTCGGCGCCCAGAACGGCGACGTCTCGGCCGGAGCCGGCGGCGTCACCGACGTGGGCGAGGAGGCCAACAACTCGGACAACGAGGTGACCTACGTCGCCAACGTGTCCTTCGACCCGATGGGCGACTTCGTCGGCGGGACCAACGAGCACTACAAGCAGGGCGACCTCGAGGGCTCGGAGAACCTGAAGGGCACGATCGGCGCCGGCGTGATGATCGGCAACGGCCGCGCCGGTGGCGCCGACGTCGAGTCGACCAACATCAACATCAACACCGCCTGGAAGACCAAGGGTCTGGCGGTCCAGGGCGAGGTGTTCATCCGCACCGACGACCCGGCCGTGGGCACCGAAGAGGACACCACCGGCTGGTACGCCCAGGGCACCTACACCCTGCCGAAGTCGGGCAACAGCGACCTGCAGTGGGGCTTCGGCGTCCGCGTGGCGATGGTCGAGACCGACAACACGGTCACCTTCCTGACCGGCACCCCGGCGCTGGGCGGCGCGGCGGGCGACGTGACCGAGATCACCGGCGGCATCAACGCCTTCTATCACGGCCACGCCTGCAAGACGCAGGTCAACTACACCAACCAGGACGTCTCGATGACCGGTGGTGGCAGCCAGAACAACCACGTCATCGCCATCCAGATGACCCTGATCTTCTAGTCGGGAAGATCGCTCGAGCCCGGGCCGCCACGGCGGCCCTGGCGCACCGGCGGCGGGCCTCCTGGCCCGCCGCGGTCGTTTCCGGGGGATCTCAGCCGTGCACGGCCACCGGCCGCGCCGGCGCCACCCGCGCGCCGCGGAAGAACTCGCGGTGGAAGACCTCGAGGCCCAGCAGGGTCCACAGCCGCAGTTCCTCCGAACGCCGGCCCTGCTGGTGGTCCGCCAGGATCGCCGCCACCGCCGCCCGGTCGAAGAACGTGCTGACGAAGCTGTCGCGGCCCAACAGCAGGTCGTGGGCGTAGTCCTTCAGCCCCGCCCGGAACCACTCGTCCAGCGGCACCCGGAAGCCGAGCTTCCGGCGGTCGACGATCGCCGACGGCAGGTGCTTGCGGGCGATCTCCTTGACGATCCACTTCACGCTGCCGCCGCGCACCTTCAGGCCCGAGTCCACCCGGAACGCCAGTTCCACCAGCCGGTGGTCCAGGAACGGCGGCCGGTTCTCGACGCTGGCCGCCATCGACATCCGGTCGCCCCGCTCGAGCAGGTTGTCGGCGAGCCAGGTGTGGCAGTCGACGTAGAGCATCCGCCGCAGGTGATCGCCCCCGGCCCGCTCCCACGGGCCCGGATCCCGCAGCCGGCCGAAGCCCTGCCGCATCGCCGCCCGCTCGTACCACGTGAACGGCGCGAACCAGGTCTGCATCCGTTCGGCGGTGGTGCGGGCGGCGAACGCCCGGGCGGCGATGCGCGCCTTGGCCTTCTGCATCGGCAGCACCCGGTCGGCCAGCCGGAACAGCGGCACCCGCGCCCACGCCGGCAGGGCGCCGAGCCAGCGCAACCGCGGATCCACCACGTGCTTGGGATAGCCGGCGAAGATCTCGTCGCTGCCCTCGCCCGACAGCAGCACCTTCACCTCGCGCCGCGCCGCCTGCGCGATCCGGAACACCGCCACGTCGGCGGGCTCCGACATCGGCCCATCCCGGTGCCAGGTCAGCCGCGCCCACAGCTCCTGGAAGTCGTCTGGCGACACCAGGATCTCGTGGTGCTCGGTGCCCAGCGCCTCGCTGACCTGCCGGGCATACGGCAGTTCGTCGTAGCGCGGGTCGGCGAAGCCGGCCGAGAACGTCGCCACCGGACCACCCTGCCGCGCCTGCTTCATCAGGGCCACGGTCAGGCTGCTGTCGAGGCCGCCGCTCAGGTAGGCGCCCACCGGCACGTCGGCCACCAGCCGCAGCCGCACGGCGTCGGCCAGCACCCGTTCGACCTCGGCGATGGCGGCGGCCCCCTCCAGCGGCGGCCCGTCCGGCTGCGCCGGCAGCCGCCACCAGACCTCCTCGCGGATGCCGCCATCTCGCGCGACGCGCAGGGCGGTGCCCGGCGCCAGCTTCCGCACCCCCTCGAACAGGGTGCGCGGCGGCGGCACCGACCGCCAGGTCAGGTACTCGTCCAGCGCGTCCTGGTCGAGCCGAGGCTGCGGGATCACCGCCAGCAGCGCCTTCACCTCGCTGGCGAACGCCAGCGTGTGGCCGTCGCTCCACCAGTAGAGGGGCAGGATGCCGAGCCGGTCCCGGGCCAGCAGCAGGCTGCCGTCGCGCGGATCCCACACGGCGAACGCGAACTGCCCGTTCACCCGTCCGAGCCCGGCCAGGCCGTGGTCCTGCACCGTCTCCAGCAGCACCTCGGTGTCGCCCTGGGTCCGCAGCGCCCGGCCGCGGCCCTGCAGGTCCGCGCGCAGTTCCTGGTAGTTGAAGATCTCGCCGTTGAAGGTGATGCGGCACGGCCCGTTGGCCGACGCCATCGGCTGGCTCGAGCCCTCGAGATCGATGATCGACAGCCGGGTGTGGCCGAAGCCGACGCTGCCGTCCACCCAGAAGCCGTCGCCGTCCGGCCCGCGGTGCGCCAGCTGTGCTGCCATCGCCCGCAGCTGCGCCTCCGCCACCGGGCCGCCGTCCAGCCGGCGCAGGCCTACGATGCCGCACATGGCGCCTCCACCGCGGCCGGCCGTACGGCCCGCTGCGCCGCCTCGTCCAGGAAGCCGAGCATCTCCACCGCCCGGTCGTCCCAGGTGGCCCGCGCCAGCAGCGCCTGCCGGTCGCCCGGCGCCCGGCGCCCGTCCAGCACCTCACGGATGCGCGCCAGGAACGCGTCGTGGTCGGCGCCGACGTGCAGGAAGTCGCGGTAGTGCGCCGCCTCGGGGAACCAGGTCGTCACCACCTCCAGGCCCAGCGACAGGTATTCCTTCAGCTTGATCGGGTTGCAGCAGCGGATCCAGTCGTTGTCCAGCCACGGCATCAGCGCCACGTCGAAGTCGCTGCCGAGCGCCGGGATCTCGCCGTAGGGCCGGAAACCCAGGTGATGCACGTTCGGCAGCTTCGCCAGCCCGCCGAGCGACAGCGTCGCGTCGCCGATCAGCACCAGGCTGGCATCGGGGAACGCCCGCGCCACCTTCTCCAGCAGCGCGAAGTCGATCACGTAGTCGTCGAGCCCGCCGAAGAAGCCCAGGATCGGCCGCCGGATCCCCTGGTCCCTGAGCGCGCCGCTCGGCCCCTTCACCGTGAAGTGGCGCCGGTCGACGCCGTGGTCGAGGAAGCGGGCCCGGTCGCCGGTGAGGTGCCGTTCGGCCTCGAGGAACGCCCGGCTGCTGTAGAGCACGCAGTCGGCCCCGGCCAGCAGCTGCCGTTCCAGACCCTCGATCAGGCCGGCATCGGCCTCGTGGAACGCCGAGTGCTTGTCCGACCGGTTGTAGGTCAGCGACGCCCGCTCCATGCCCTGCACCACGTCCCACGCCGTCGGCACCGTGGCGAACACGTGCGCCCGCCGCGGCTCGATGCCCACCTTCCGCGCCGCCCGCAGCACCTGCCAGCGGATCGAGCGCGCGTTCAGCGCCCGCGCCCGCGGGCTGCCGTACAGCGGCAGCAGCACCGGCGTCATCACCGTGTAGTCCGGCACGTCCGGCAGCGGCTGCCGGCGATGCCGCAGCATGCTCATCGCCTTGCGCAGGATCCGCCGGAACGGCAGCGTGGAGCGCCCCGGCACCGGCATGCGCATGCCGATGCTGTTGACCAACAGGACCTTGCGGTGCCGGGCCGCACGCGTCATCAGCTGGAAGTCGCTGTGCGCGCGGTTGTGGTACCACCAGTCCTGCCCGCAGAAGCAGATCAGGTCGGGGGGCTGGGACACGTTCCCCTTATATCGGACGCCCAGGCCGGCCCACGGGAGCGGTCGGCAGCGGTATCGTCCCGGCCATGGCCAACCAGCTCGCCGGGCTCCCGTGCGTCGTCGCCATCGCCCTCTCCACGACGCTGCCCGCCCAGGTCACCTGGTGGCAGGTGCCGACCACGACCGCCCCCGGCGCCAGCTTCGCCACCGCCGTCGCCGAGGCCCCCGGCGGCCGCATGCTGCAGTTCGGCGGCTACGACTCGGTCCGCGGCTGGAACAACGAGACCTGGCTGTTCGACGGCACCGCCTGGCAGCAGGCGCCGACCCCCACCGGCATGGCCAACCGCAGCGGCCACAAGCTCGCCTTCGACCTGGTGCGCCAGCGCACCGTGCTGTTCGGCGGCAACAACTCCAACTCGCTCGCCGAGACCTGGGAATGGGACGGCGCCCTCTGGACCCGCATCACCCCGGCCCAGAGCCCGTCGCCCCGCACCCACTCGGCGATGGCCTTCGACCTCGCCCGCAACCGCATGGTGGTCTACGGCGGCAGCTCCGTCTTCAACGCCAACCTCGGCGACACCTGGGAGTACGACGGCCAGACCTGGATCCCGATCGCCACCAACGCCCAGCCCGGCCGCCGCCACGGCCATGGGCTGGCCTACGACCTCGGCCGCAACCGCATCGTCATGTTCGGCGGCGAGAACGGCACGCCCTTCAACGACACCTGGGAGTACGACGGCGTCGACTGGACCCTCCGCACGCCGGCCAACGCGCCCTCGCCCCGCCTGCACTTCGGCATGACCTACGACTGGTCGCGCGCCGTCACCGTCGTCGCCGGCGGCGCCCTCAACATCTACACCGGCGAGACCGGCGACACCTGGGAGTGGGACGGCACCGACTGGAACCAGCGCACGCCGCTCAGCACGGTGCCCGCCCGCCGCAACGCGGCGATGACCTTCCTCCTGTCGTGGAACCGTTCGGTCCTCTGGGGCGGCGGCGTCGGCTCCAATGGCGTCGCCGTCGTCAACGAGACCTGGACCTACGGCGGCGCCGCCCAGGCCACCGTCACCAGCCGCGGCCAGGGCTGCGCCGGCAGCGCCGGTGTGCCCTCGCTCGCCGCCGCCAACGGCCAGCTCCCCTGGCTCGGTTCCACCTGGGGCGCCTCGGTCACCGCGTTGCCGCCGACCTCGGCCGCCGTCTTCGTCATCGGCGTCGACGACGCGAGCTGGAACGGCGCCCCGCTGCCCCTCGAGCTGTCGGTCTTCGGCATGCCGGGCTGCCACCTGCAGGTGCGCCCCGACCTCGCGCTCCTGGTGCTCGGCAGCAACGGCAGCGCCACCCTGCCGATCCCCCTGCCGGCCAACCTCGTGCTGCTCGGCGTCACCTTCCACCTGCAGGCGGGAAGCCTGGATCCTCTCGCCAACGCCGGCGGGATGACGGTCAGCAACGCGCTGCGGGCCACCCTCGGCGGTCGCTGACAGAAAGGCCCTAAGTGATTCGCACCAAATCACTTACGAGTCACGATCGCTGGAACAGGTAGACGAACCGGCGCGCCCCCTGCCGCAGATCCAGGGGATCGCCGAACGACCGCACCTGCACCGACCCCAGCTCCGACAGCGCGCCGAGTCCGAGCGGCCGCCGGCCGGCGATGAGCCACCGCCGGCTGCCCGCCGGCAGCGCCGCCAGCACCGCCACCAGCCCGTCGCGCGCCACCTGCCGCACGCACAGTTCGCCCTGCTGCAGGTTGGCGAAGCCGCCGACGGCGGTGGCGTCGCAGTCCACCGCCAGCAGTTCGCCCTGCATCGTCGGCTGCGCGCCGAGCCACCGCGCCGCGTCCACCGGCCCCGAGTTGGCCGCCCAGCACGACGCCCACAGCCACAGGCCACCCTGCCCGAGCAGGAACAGGCGCCGGTGCCAGCGCACGGTCCAGGGCTCGGCCGCGTCGCCGACCCGCAGCCCCATCGCCAAGGTCAGGGTCAGCAGCCACAGCGCCGGCCATACGAAGCGTGCGGCCTTGCGCCCGATCAGGCTGTGCAGCAGCAGGTAGCCGAGCGCTGCCACCAGCGGCAGCGCCGCGTGGCCGGCCCCGCGGCGCAGCGCCGCCAGCGCCGGCCGCACGAACGGCGGCACCAGCACCAGCATCGGCAGCACCAGCAGCAGCAGGTAGTACCACCACGGCTCGGTGCCCCACTTCGCCGCGGCGCCGAGGATGACGTTCTGCTGCACGTAGGCGAACGGGCTGTGCAGGAAGCTGCCCCAGGTGGCGAGGTCGACGAGACCCTGCAGCGCGATCAGCGGCAGCGTGCCGAGCGCGAACCAGACGGCCTTGCGGTGGGCCCGGGTGAACAGGAGCGTGCCGACGATCAGCGGCCCGAACAGGGCATCCTGGAAGCGGCAGCAGAACGCCAGCCCGAGCAGCGCACCACCGAGCAGCGGCCAGCGTCCGGGTCCGAGTGCCGCCAGCACGGCGGCGACCGAGAGGACGGCGGCGAAGTTGGCGCCGGCGGGTTGCACCGAGGCGTGCACGCCGGCGCCGGCGAACGCGAACACCAGCAGGGCGAGCCGCGGCTGCGGCAGCGGCCGCCAGCGGGTCAGCAGCAGCCAGCACAGCGCCAGCGGCAGGAGCGAGGCGAGGGCATGCAGGGCCCGCTGCAGCAGCATCAGGGCGTCGGGGTCGGTGATGCCGAGGGCGAGCCCGAGCCGGAAGATCGCGGCAAGGATCCCCGGGTACACCCAGCTCCGCATGCCGCTGTCCCATTCCCAGGTGCGGTGCCAGTCGTCGCCGGTGGCAAGGTGCCAGGCCGGATCGAGGCCTTGGTACTGCTGGTCGACGCAGGCGTAGCCATCGGCGCAGAGCACGGCGACGGCGCGGAGCAGCAGGCCGAGGGCGAGGTAGGCGCCGAGCGACCAGGGTCGCTCCTGCGTCAGGTCCAGCAAGCCTGGCCGGGCAGCCATGGCGTGGGAGTGTGGCCGGACGCACGCCCCGAAGCGAGGGCGGTGGCGTTGGCCACCCGTCAGCGGGCGGCTGGCTCGGTCGGTCTGCGCGCGGCGCCAAGCCTACAGCCGGCCGATGGTGACGCGGACCGAGTTGCTGGCGGTGAGCCCGGCGGCGTTCGCGGCGGGATCGATGGCGAAGCCCTGCTGGTAGAAGCTGACGCCGAGCAGCGCGTTGTTCTGCGGCACCGGCGTGGTCCAGGTGGCGGCGTTGTTGGCGCCGGTCAGCGGCACGATCAGGTCGGTGGCGACCCGGGCGTGGCAGCCGGGCATGCCGAACGGGGCCAGGTCGAGGGGGAGCTGGAAGGACCCGGCCTGCTGGTCGGACCAGCCGATGGCGAGGAAGCCGGTGGACTGCGGGAGGTTCTTCAGGTCGATGCTGAGGACGTTCCCAATCCAAGCTCGCGTCCAGTCCTTGGTCAGGGCTACGGTTGGCGCACCCTGAGTTCCTGGACAGCCGGCGCGCAGGCTCTCGAAGGCGGCCGGGTTGGCGCTTCCATACGTGAATGGGACGTCGCCCCCGGACCCGGTCAGCCCGACGAAGAACTTCCCGCGACTCGTGTCGTAGGCTCCGAATGGGTTGGGGTGGTAGGTGGAGTTCGGCGGTCCACTCACCGGTGTCATGACTCGCCAGGCGGAGCCGCCATCCCATTCGGCCACCCGTGTCGGGGTGCCCTCGACCCGCGTCAGGACCCCGCGATGCGAGTCGAAGTAGATCTGGCAGGGCAGCGCCGGCACCGGCCCCTGCACTGTGCGGCTCACCCAGCCGTTCACCGCATCCCATTCCCAAAGGTCGCCTCGGATGTTGCTCGTCGACGCCGTGCTCCAGTCGATGAACGCACTCCCGAACAACACGACCTTGTCGCGCCGCGCATCGTAGGCGCCCGCGAGATACACGGTGAAGCCGGCCGGATCCGCTGGCCGCGGCGGTCGTCCGCTGGTCGGCAGCAGCGTCCATGTGGTGCCGTTCCACTCATAGAGATCATTGCTGGTGGTGAGGGAAGGTCCCCCGAATGCTACCACCCGACTTCGGCCCCCATGTGACATGAGATGCAGGAAGCGCCACTGAGGTGGCAATGTCGCGGACCGCACCCAGTTCGTCCCAGTCCACTCCCATGTGTCGAATCCGTTGTAGCAAACGACGCGCCTGCGCAATGCGTCGTAGGCAACACCGGAGAACCAACCCCCGGTAGGTCCTGGAGACCCACCGGCAGCCCACGCCCACGCTCCAGCAGAATCCATCTCATACGTGTCCCAGTTTGCTGACACGAACACCATCCTCTCCCGCCCATCGGCATGGCAGTACCACCCCCATCCACCGCCAGGCGTCCCCGTAACACTCCAAGATGTCTGCGCAGGAGCCGTGCAACTCAGGATCGATAGCGCAGTCAAGAACGCCCAGCATTGCGCCCACCCGACCACAATGGACGCCATCCATCGCTCCAATGTCCCCATTCGAGACTCGCGTGCCATACTGCAAGAGCAACGCCGAGGGGGGCTCATCGATTGACCTCAATGAGCTGCCCCAAGCCATCTGCATGCAACACGATTGCCTTGCCAGGCGCCGCGGCACGCGCAACGATCCGAATCCACAGAATACCTGTGCTCATGTCTGCAAACCAATCGCTCGCAGGGGATGCCATGAGCGCAGACATGGTCGCTACACCGGGAAGAGTTTCCCAGGCGCCGGTTGGCACCTGATCGTCCCCAAAGACTGGCCCGAGCGACGTGGCTCGCCGTATGAGGGTAGGCGGACCTGTTAGCACGTATGCGTCCAATCCGATGAGCGCTGCATCATTCGGCTGCATCTCCCCCAATCTTAGCTCCGTCTTCAAAGGAGCACTCGTCACAGAAGGGTGCGACCAACGAAGTAAGTAAGACACTCCGTTGGCTTCACCCAATCGATCCACGACAACCGCCATCTGCTTGTGACGTAGGACCCGCCAACGATCCTCGTACTGCATCTCCTCCACCACCTGCCCAACTTTGCGGTACCTATTGTAGAGCAGCCAAAACTGCTGGTTCGCTGGACTCTGCACCGAGGCCGGGCCCGATAGGGACTCGCAAATCACCCGCAAGAACCCAAAGCGGTAGGGGGATTCGTAGGCCCTGTTTGCCACAGTGTTGGCCAACGGCATTTCTATTACACCGGGGGAAAACAACATCATCGGGTGATTTGAAACAACCGTGCCGTGTCCCAGGCTCCCTAGCAATCGGCCCAAGGACTGGTCCTCGTTGTCGATCGAGAAGGCCCATGCGCTGGGATCGAGATGATGCGCCGCCTCGAAGTTCGGATTCGGTGGCAGTGGTGCCGCGAAGTCCTGCCACCCGACCAGCGGCCAACTCAACGCGCCCGCGTTCAGGTTCGGTCGGGACGAAATGCCGCTCATCTTGATTCCAGTTCGCCTCCGCGCAGCGCTAACGCCCCAGAACGCGGTCTCATTGCTATTCGTCACACTACCGTCGTAGCCAACCAAGTGCACGCGATCCAGGTTCGCGGCCCCGTCATAGAGCAACAGAGCCGTGGGCGGCCGCGCTCCGGGCTGAAACTCAGAGGGTAGATTGACTGGGTTCCATAGCCCGTTAGCGGAATCTCGCACAACTACTGAGTTCTGCACCTTGTCGTGAGATGCCATGGCAATTGCCCAGGAACTGTCGGCTACGATTGCTTGGTCGAATGTGACGTTGTGGTCGCCGTTGCCAGTGTAGATTCCGACGTTGCAAGAATACGCAACGAAAGCTTGCATGACTTGCTCGCCCGGAGGCTTCCACGTCACGTTCGTCTTGATGGCCTGTGGCGGACTGGTGCTCATATCGATGCTATCATTGATATCCACCGCCAGCCACGTACTATGACATGAATTGTTGTCAAACGATATGAGCGGCGCATGCCGTGGAGCCCTTCCATTGAAGTGTGCTGCGGTTGCCGAGAACCCCATGACGCTGTTTGGCAGTGCAAACCAGTACCCAACCCCCTCGCCACCTGCCGCCACATTACCTTCGAAGGTGTTGTGCGGGTTGGTGATCCAGAACGTCGCTGGCGAGCGATTCTGGAAGATGTTCATCGGGCCGAAGTCGCTCGGCAACACGGCCAAAGCCTCCTCTGCCGGTCGCTTCGTCCCCATGACCAGGTTGTTCCGGAACACGTTGTACTGCTCGCTCCCGTCTTCGATGAACACTCCATGGCCGACGTGCTCGAAGGCCACGTTGTTCTCGAAGAGGATCGAGTCGGTGCCATGCACCGCGACCACCCGATGATTGCTGTGGTGGATGCTGGAGTTCTTCATGAACTGCCCTTTCCCAGCGCCCAGCAGCATGTGCCAGTGGATCGGGTATCTCCCCGACTGACCGATTCGTCCTAGGTTCTCGAGTTCGACGCCAGAGAATCTGCCGGACGCCGGATCGCTCCAGGATCCATCCGTCGACTTGATCATGATGTGGCCACCGTGCAGGCCTTGCCCCGCCGTGCGCGGAGTCGCGACCACCTTCACGTTGTGCGTCAAGAGGCCGACCTCGGCGCGTTGATCCAGAACACGCGTCCCGTTCGGCGTCCACACATTCTGGCGAACACCGCAGTGCTGATGGGTCAGGACGGCGGCCAAGGCGACGGTGGCAGTGCCGTTCGGATTGGCGGTGATGCCACCAGCGCCGATCGCCCGCTGCTCCGCTTGCCGGAAGTCACGACTGGATGCCGCAACCACGATCTGGTGACCCACCTGCCATCCAACAGGCACGCTCTCCAGCACGATCGACGATGAGCCAGATGGCGCCGTCTGGGCCAGTCGCAGCCAACTCGTGCGCCGCTGCCCGTGCATCTCGATCTGGCCGCGATGGCTGGCCAGCAGGGCATTGGTCGTCTCCGCCAAGCCATCCAGCACGTCATCCAGCACGAGTTCGAAGGTGCTCTGGTAGGGGCAGCCTTCGGTGCCCACCTGGAACAAGCTTCCGGCCCCATGGACGTGCAGCAGTCGGGTTGAAAGCCGCACCGGAGTGAAGCCCCCTCCCTGCCAGGACTCGAGTCCGTGAAGCTCGCCCTGCACGTCCACCGTGTTGGCCATGCCGCTGTCGACCCCGACACAGGCGGTGATCGGAATCGTCACATCATGGATCGAAGACGGCAGCACACCGCCGACCCAGGTCCCGGTGCTCGACCACGTGCGCACCTCCCGGACTTCCACAAGGTCGATCAGCGCCGTCTGTTCGACCGCCTCCAGCACGGTCCCTTCGAAGGTGACCGTGATCGACGGACTCGACACCACGAACGGGCGCGTGTGGTGCACGCGGTAGGTGTCGTCGCGGATCGTGTCGTCGAAGACGACCTCCTGCACGACCTGGCCGCCTGGGTTCGTCCAGGCGACGGTCACCCGCACCCTCTGGTGGTCCACCACCTCCCCCGGATCCGGCAGCTGCCAGCGCTGCGCGGCCAGGAACGACAACCGCCAGGTGCCCGCATTCGGCAGCGTGTGCGGGAACGTGAACGTCGAGATCCCCGTGGCGGCCGACGACTGCAGGAACGCGGCGAACTCCTGGTCCGGCAGGCTCTGCGGGTTGGCGGTCAGCGTCGAGGCGCTCCCCGCGAGGCCGGCCTGGTTCCAGATCCAGGGCACCGGCACCGTGCCGGCGGGCGGGTAGGTGTTGCCGCCGACACCGAGCATCACGACCTCGAACCGCGTGGCGAGGCTCGGATCAGCCTCGAAGCTGTGGTGTTCGTAGGGGGTGCCCGACGGCGCGTACACGTGGGACGTCCCGGGGCAGGCGCTGGCGGCGGATGGCACGGCCGTGATCGTCTGGGCTCGCAACCCCGACGCGAGACCTACGAGAGGCAGTGAGGCAGTGAGGCAGTGAGGCAGTGAGGCAGAGCAACGACCGGGCGAGCATGACGTTTCTCCTTTCCTGGAACGAGTGCGCGAAAGGCTAGATCGCCCTCGCGCAACCCGTCAACCCCCACCCCCCTCGCGCCCTCGCGCCCCCCCCTGCCTACTGCGTCACGGTGACGTTGAAGTATCTCGCCGCCGGGTGGTGGCAGACGATCGCGCTGGTGCTCTGCTCGGGCACCAGCTGGAACTCCTCGCTCAGCACCACGCCGATGCGGTCGGCCTTGACCAGCTGCAGCAGCTTGGTCTGGTCCTCGAGGTTGGGGCAGGCCGGATAGCCGAACGAGTACCGGCTCCCCTGGTACTTCTGCTTGAACAGATCCTCGATGTCGGTGGCGTCCTGGTCGGCGATGCCGAGCTGCTGCCGCATCCGCTTGTGCCAGTACTCCGCCAACCCCTCGGCGCCCTCCACCGACAGGCCGTGGAAGTGCAGGTACTCATCGTACCGGTTCTCCTTGAACAGCCGCTCGCTGGTGCGCGTCGCCACCGCGCCCATCGTCACCAGCGAGAACCCGACCACGTCGAGCCCGTCGCCGCTCCCTCCGTTTCCACGCCGCCGGAAGAAGTCGCTCAGGCACAGCCGCTTGCCGCCGGGCTGCCGCGGGAAGTCGAAACGGCACAGTTCCGTCCGCCGATCCCCCGGGTCCAGCACCACCAGCGAGTTGCGCTCGCTGAAGCACGGCCACCAGCCGTACACCACCCGCGGTTCCAGCAGCTTCTCGGCCTTGACGCGGCGGATCCACTCCTTGAGGCGCGGCTCCACCTGCTCCTGGATGAAGCGCTTGTACTCGTCCTCGGCGCGCTTGCCCTGCCGGTACTGCCACTGCAGGCGGAACAGGGCCTTCTTGTTCACGTACTGCAGCACCGTGCCGAGGTCGAGCTCCTCGGGCGACACCACCTGCGCGCCCCAGAACGGCGGCTCCGGCACGCGTTCCGCCGGCGCCACTCCCGAGTCGGCGTACTCGGTGAAGGCGTGCTCCAGCAGCTTCTCCTTGTCGGCGCGGGTGAGGCGGCGGCGCTGTGGCGCGCGCTTCTCCGGCGCCGGCTGGGCGGTGAGCGTCTTCACCTTCGAGCGGCCGGTCAGCTCATCCATGATGTGCAGGCCGGCGAACGCGTCGGCGCCGTAGTAGACCGGGCCGGTGGCGTAGGCGGCGCGCAGGTCGTCCTCGACGTAGGCGCGGTTGAGGGCGGCGCCGCCGCAGATGGTCGGCACGGTGAGGCCGCGCTGGCTCATCAGCTCGAGGTTCTCCTTCATCACCACCGTCGACTTGACCAGCAGCCCGCTCATGCCGATCGCGTCGGCCTTGTGCTCCTTCGCCGCCTCGAGGATCTGCTTGTCGATCGATTCGAGCCCGAGCGAGATGGTGACCAGCGGCAGAGTGACGAAGAAGATCGCATGCGAGATCAGGGTCGCGGGCATCTGGCCGTACATGCCGGCGTTCACCCAGAACAGCAGGAAGCCGAGCGCGGTGATCACCGGCGGCAGCATGAAGGGCGCGATGCCCAGGCCGAACAGGACGCGCGCATAGGCGACCTTGTAGCGCCAGAGGAAATAGGCGAGCGGAAAGGCCACGGTGAGGGCGAGCGCCGCCGAGCCGAAGGCGATGATCAGGCTGTTGCGCACGGCGTTCAGCCAGTCGGGCTGGGTGAGGAGCTCGGCATACCAGCCGAGCGAGAATCCGCGCGGCGGGAACAGGAGCTCCTTGAGCGACACCCCCGCAAGCACGACGAGCGGCGCCAGCAGCGCCGCCAGCACCACGCCCATGAAGAGGTTGCGCAGCAGCCTGTTCATCGGACGGCGGCCGGCTTCCTGCTGCCGAGCATCAGCGTCAGCCCGACCAGCGCCAGGCTGACCAGCATGAGGAAGATCGCCATGGCCGAGGCGAAGGGCAGGTTCGACTGGAACACCGCCTGGTCGGTGATGAGCACGGAGAGCGTCCAATGCTCCGGACGGCCGAGCACCTGGGGCAGGATGTAGGCGCCGAGATCGAAGACGAAGACCATGATGAGCGCGCCGACGATCGAATGCCGCAGCACCGGCACGACCACCCGGAAGAAGGTGCGGGCGGGGGATGCGCCGAGCATGCGCGAGGCCTCGGGAAGCTCCGGATCGAGCCGCGAAAGCGCGGGATAGAGGACGAGGACCGTATAGGGGAAGCCGATATAGCACAGCCCGAGGAGGAGCGCCGTGAAGCTCGGGCTCCAGGCCTGCGGCGCCTCCATGAGGCCGAGCCAGGCCAGCACGTTCGACAGCCCCGCGGTGCGCGAGAGCAGCGTCGACCAGGAGAAGCCGATGATCACCTCGGAGAGCGACAGGACCGCCAGGATGAAGACCAGCCAGGCGACCTGCGCCGGGCGGCGCAGCCGGGTCAGGGCATA
>CAZMGG010000071.1:0-9169 GCA_964565715.1 uncultured candidatus Brocadiaceae bacterium
CTCGCCGCGCAGTTCGTCCATCAGGTCGAGGATCTCGCGCTCGGTGTTGCTGTCGAGGTTGCCGGTGGCCTCGTCGGCCAGCAGGAACAGGGGATCGTTCATCAGGGCCCGGGCGATGGCGACGCGCTGCTGCTGGCCGCCGGACAGCTCGAGCGGCCGATGACCGAGCCTGCCGCCGAGGCCGACGCGCTCGGCCAGGTGCTCGGCCTTGCGCCGCGATTCGGGGCCGACGCGTCCCTGGTAGAACAGCGGCACCTCCAGGTTCTCCAGCACGGTGAGCTGCGGGATCAGGTTGAACGACTGGAAGATGAAGCCGATCTCGCGGCTGCGCACGTCGGACAGGGCGTCGTCGTCGAGCTTGCTCACGTCGCGGCCGCCGATGCGGTACTCGCCGTGGGTCGGCCGGTCGAGACAGCCCAGGATGTTGAGCATGGTGCTCTTGCCGGAGCCCGAGCGGCCCATGATGGCCAGGTAGTCACCCTGCAGGACCTGCACGGAGACGCCGTCCAGGGCCTTCACGACGTTGTCGCCCATCACGTAGTGGCGATGGACGTCGACGAACTCGGCGATCACCCGCCGACCATCGGCGGTGGGCGTCATCGGGGATTGCCGCCGCGCTCGCCACCGCCGGGACCGGCGCCCTGGCCGCCACCGGGGCCGCGGCCGCCGCCGCCCTGGCCGCGGAACTGCTGCATCAGGCGCTGGCCCTCCTCGTACTTCGCCGCGAGGTCGGGCTGTTCGGCCTTCAGGGCGGCCTGCACGTCAGGCTCGGCCAGCATCGCCGAGCGCTGCCGGCGGTCGGCGATCTCCTCCTGCCGGTCGGGGTACTTCTGCTCGAGCCAGGCGCGGATCGCCTCGTTGGTCACCCGCATCGCCGCCATCTGCTGCTGCATCTCCTCGCTCATGCCCGGCATGCCGCCCTGGCCGCCGCCCTGGCCGCGGCCGGGCCGTCGGCCGCCGTTCTCGCCGCCAGGCGTGTTGCCGGCGGTGGCCGGGTTCTCGCCCGGCGTCGGGTTCCCGGCGGCCGCCGGCTTCTCCTCGGTCAGCAGCGGCGCCGGCGTCGGCGGCTGCGGCAGGTCGGGCGTCGGCGCGCCGAGCGGCGGCGCCAGGTAGACCTTGTCGCCAGCCTTGACGCCGGTCTGGATCGAGACGTGCTCGGCGTTGTGACGGCCGACGTCCACCGGGGTCGCCACCGGGCCGCCTGGCGTCTGCAGCCAGACGTAGTTGACCGAACGGTCGCGTCGCACGGCCTGCAGGGGCACGATCAGCGCGTCCTTGACCTCGTCCACCAGGATGGTGACGCCCGCCGCCATGCGCGAGCGGAGCTGGCTCTCGGGGTTCTCGCCGTCCAGCTCGACCACCGTGGTGTAGACCTTGCGGTCGCTGCTCATCCAGCCGCTGTTGCTGTCGGCCACCGGCGCCACCCGGGTGACGCGGCCGGTGAAGGTCCGGTCGGGGAACGCCTCCACCGACACCAGGGCCCGCTGGCCGACGGCGACCTGGTCGATCACCGCCTCCTGCACCTTGACCACCGCCGTCATCCGCGTGGTGTCGGGCAGGATGATGAGGTCCTGGCGCTCGCGCACGCTGATGCCCTCGCGCACCGACTCGGAACTGCGGCGGTCGCGCTCCAGGCGGGCGTAGACCACGAGGCCTGGGGTCGGGGCGTAGATCTTGGCGTTGCGGATCTGCTTCTCCAGGTTGTCGAGGCGGCCCTTGGCGAGGTTGTATTCGAGCTGCTTGCTCTTCATCTCGCTGTCGGCCTTGGTCTCCTCGGCCTGGTTGCTGGCCAGCACGCGCTCCAGCTCGAGGGCCGCGTTCTCGACCTTCTGGGTCAGCTCGATGCGTTCCTTCGACAGGGTGTAGTTGATCAGCAGGTCGAGGTCGTTCCAGGCCAGCGTCACCTTCGACATCTGGCTCTGGAAGGCGAGGTCGTGGCCCTCCAACTCGTTGCGGGTGATGAACTGCTTGGCGGCCAGCCGCTGGCTGTGGCGGAAGGTGTCCTCCTTGACCTTCAGGTCCGCCATCGCCAGCCGGATCTGGTCGACCTGCTGCAGGATCTTGTTGGCCATCTCGCCCATGTCGCGCTCGAGCGGGTCGCCGGCGGCCTGCTCGCCGCCGCGCAGCAGGGCGGCGGTCTTCGGCGAGATCTGCAGCAGTTCGCGGGCCTTGTCCACCAGCGCGGCGAAGTTGCGCGGATCGACCTGGGTGATGATGCGGGTGCCGGTCTGACCCTCGTCGCCGGCCTGCGCCACCGGCGGCGCCGACGACACGAGGTCGCGCAGCTTCTGCACCATGTCGCCGTTGCGGCCCTGGCTGCCGGCCTGCTCGCCCTTCGGGCGGCCGAGGAACTTCTCCAGCTCCATCTGCGAGATCAGCAGGCCGCTCTCGGCGGTGGTGCGCTTGGCCACCAGCTCCTTCTGCAGGATCTCCAGGCTCTTGGCCGCCTGCGCCAGGGCCGCCTCGGCCTTGGCCACCGTGATGCCCTGGTTGTCGCGCTTGTCGATCAGCTCGCTGGAGTCGAGCTCGACCAGCTTGTCGCCCTGCTTGACCGTCGAGCCCTCCGGCACGATGGAGATGATCGTCGCCTGGCCCTCCAGCTCGGAGCGGACGTAGGTCTCGCGGAGCGCCTGCAGCTCGGCGTTCTCCTTGATCGTGATCTGCATGTCGCGGCGGACCACCTCGAACAGGTTGGGGGAGCCGGCGGCGGCCGCGGGCTGGTCGCCGCAGGCGGGCAGCGCCAGCAGCAGGAGGAAGGGGACGTGGCGGGCGGTCATGGGTTCTCCTCGGCGGCGGGCTGCGGCATCGGCAGGGCCGGATCGAAGCGCAGGCCCTTGGGCTCGAGCACGAGGCCCTCCAGGTCGCGCAGCAGTTCGAGACGGGCGATCGAGTAGTCGACGATGGCGGCGGTCAGGCTGAGCTGGCTCTGCAGCAGCGAGTCCTTGGCGTCCAGCACCTCCAGGGCCTGGGTGCGGCCGGCGTTGTAGAGCTCGGTGGTGCTCTCCACCCGGGTCTCGGCGTTCTTCAGCGCCTCCACCTGGATGCGGTAGCTGTCGTAGGCCGACTGGATGTTGCGCAGCGAGGCGCGGATGGCCTGGCCGATCTGGTCCTCGCTCTGCTCGCGGGCGCGGATCTGCGCGTCGAGCGCGATCAGGGCGCTGCGGTAGGCGTTGCGCTCGGCCAGCTTGTCCAGGGCCAGGTCCAGGTCGAAGCCCAGGGACCAGTTGACCCGCGACCAGTCCAGGTTGAGGCCGGTGCCGCTCTCGGCCGGCACGTTCAGGGCGGCGCTGAAGTCGAGGCTCATCTGCAGGGCGTCCTCGGACACCATCACCCGGCGCCCGGCGTCCTCGACGTTGTCGATCACCGTGCGGTGGTCGTAGCGGCGCTGCAGGGCCAGCGCGATCAAGCCCGGCTCGTCCAGCGCCAGCGGCGTGACACCGCGGTTGGCCAGCCGGTCGAGTTCGGCGGGATCGAGGTCGAGCTGCGCCCCGACCGGCAGGCCCAGGGTGACCTTGAAGCGGTCCAGCGCCGACTCCAGGCGGTTCCTGGCCTGCACCCGGGCGATGTCGGCGCTGAACTCGCTCTGCTGGGCGCGGCCGAGGTCGCTGATCGTGCGGCGGCCGGCCCGGAACAGCTCCTCGATCTGCTGCCGCGACTGCACGAACGAGGCGTAGTTGGCCTCGACGTTCCGCAGATCCTGCATCTGCTGGACGATGCCGTAGTAGTCGCTCACCACCTGCACGGCGAACGTCGCCCGGAAGCGCTCGAACGAGCGCATCTGGTAGACGACGTCGCGTTCGGCCTGGGTCAGCGGCTCGCGGACGATGGCGCGGCCGGCGCCGCGCAGCAGCGGCTGGGTCAGGGTCAGGTTGAGGATCGAGCTGCCGTCGAAGCGGCCGCCGTTCACCAGCGAGCGCAGGAAGGTGTTGACGAAGGACGCCACCACCCGGGTGCCGGCCACCGAGGTCACCGAGGCGCCCAGGTCGTCGCTCAGCCGGGCGTCGGCGGTCTGGTCGGCCACTCCGGACACCTCGGCCGACCCGCCGCCGCCCCAGCGGATCGCGAAGTCGTGCTGGCTGCGGGTCAGGCTCAGCGCCGCCAGGTAGAGCTGCTCCTTCTGCCGCTGGAAGTCGCGGCTGTTCTCGGCGGCCACGTCCAGGGCCTCGGGCAGCGACAGCCGCACCGGCGTCGGGCTCGCCGCCAGCCGGGCCCGCAGGGTGTCCACCGGCCGCTCGACGGTCCAGGTCTTGGGCAGGCCGGTGACGTCGCCGGCGGTCTTCTCCAGGATCGGATAGACCTGCTTGTCGGCGGACTCGCGGTTGTAGTCGCCGGACCAGCAGCCGGCGAGCAGGGGCACGAACCAGAGGAGGGCGGGGAGGGGGCGGGCGGGCACGGGCGGTCGTCGTTACGGTCGCAGAGTCACGCGGACCACGCCTTTACGGTGCGGAAACGGCTTTCCGCCAAGTCTTTTTTGGCCCGCGGACGGGGGGACGCCGGTACCATCCCGCCTCTCGGCGGTGGCCTCCAGGTCGGTGGGGGCCGCCGGCGGTTCCTGCTCGAAGATCTGATTGCGGCGTGCGGAGGGGTGTTGGTAGCGATCCTCGTCACCGCGGGGCCGACCCGCGAGCATCTGGACGAAGTCCGGTTCCTGGCCAACGGCAGTTCGGGCCGGATGGGCTGCGCCCTGGCCGCGGTGGCCGCCGCCGCCGGCCACCGGGTGACCCTGGTGCTCGGGCCCGTCGCGGTGGAGCCGCCGCCCGGCGTGACCGTGGTGCCGGTGGTGTCCGCTCTGGAGATGCAGCAGGCCGCGGCCGGCCTCTGGCCGGCGTGCGACGTGCTGATCGCCGCCGCCGCGGTGGCCGACTACCGGCCCCGCCAGCGGCTCGCCGGCAAGCCGCCCAAGACCGGCCCCTGGACCCTCGAACTGGTGCCCAATCCGGACATCGTTGCGACGCTGGCCGCCGCCAAGGGCGAGCGGGTGGTGGTGGGCTTCGCGCTGGAATCGGCGGCGGCCGACGCGGTGGAGGCCGAGGCCCGCGCCCTGGACAAGCTGCGCCGCAAGCACCTCGACCTCATCGTCGCCAATCGCAGCGAGGTGATCGGCAGCGACGAGGCAGCGGCGGTGCTGCTGTGGCGCGATGGCCGCCGCGAGACCGTCCCCCGCGCCGGCAAGGACCGCGTGGCGCAGCGCGTCGTCGAAGCCGCGGTGCAGTTGTGGCAGGATCGGCGGCGCAAGGCATGACCGGCAGCATGACCCACCTCATCAGGATCCCGCGGACCACCAGCACGCCGGCGAACGGGGGGCGCCCGTGACCCGGCGCGGCAAGGGCCGGCACTTCGTGCCGGTGGAGCAGGCGCCCACCGGCGCCCTGTCGCAGCGGGCGCGGGAACTGATCGCGCTGGCGTTGTGCGGCTTCAGCCTCTACGCGCTGCTCTGCCTCGCGTCGTTCCGGCGCGGACCGGTGGGCGAGGGGCCGATCCCGTCGGACGGCCTGACCAACCTCGGCGGGCAGGTGGGCTACCACCTCGCCTACGGCTTCGACTTCGTGTTCGGCTTCGCCGCCTGGCTGCCGTTCCTGATGCTGCTCTGCTACGCGGTCCTGCTGTTCCTGCACCGCAGGGTCGAGCGGGTCGTCGTCAAGGTGGTGGGCGGGCTGATGTTCACCGCCATGATCGCCCTGTTCCTGGCGGGGCCCGACGGCGGCAACGGCGTCACCGAGCTGACGCCGTGGGGCGGCGGCGGCCGCTTCGGCGCCAACCTGTCGCCGCGGCTCACCAACGCCTTCGGCGGCCCGGGCCGGGTCCTGCTGCTGACGTTCGGCGCCGTGGTGTCGCTGGTGATCGTCACCGAGTGGTTGTTCAGCGTGCTGGTGCTGCGGACCTGGGCCGCCCTGCAGCGCGCCTGGGCGCGGCTGCGCGGCCAGACCGTGACGGGCGGGCTGCTGCCGGCCGGCGGGCCTGCTGCCCTGGGCCTCGCCGGCGCCGACCGGGATGCCGCGGCCGACGCCGACGGCGCCGCGGGGACCCGCGGTGCCTCGCGCCGCCGCCGTGGCACTGCCGCGGCGGGCGCTGGCGACGCGGACGACGATCTGCTCGACATCGAGGTGCAGTTCGAGCCGGGCGCCGCCCTGACGACGGAGGCGGCGGAAGCCGACGAGGGGGCCGAGGTCGACGAGGACCGGGCGGAGGCCGGCGATGACGGTGACATCCTCGACGATGCAGCCGACGATGCAGCCGACGATGCAGCCGACGAAGACGCCGGGGCCGACGCGGCGGCGGCGGCCGACGACGAAGACGGCGAAGAGGCCGACGACGAGGCAGACGAGGAAGACGACGCCTCCGGCGACGCCACCGACGGCGAGGCCGGCGATCACGCCGTGCTGACGCCGGCGGCGCCGAAGCCGAAGCCCAGACCGAAGCCGAAGCCCAAGCCGAAGGCGAGGCCCAAGCCCCGCGCCCAGGCCGAACTGCCGTTCGCCGGCCCCTACCCGTTCCCGCCGAACACGCTGTTCCGCGAACCGCTGAGCCAGGACCAGGGTGCCACCAGCGAGACGCTCACCACCAATTCCGAGGCCATCGTCCAGCGGCTCGGTTCCTTTGGCGTGCAGAGTGAGGTGGTCGGCGTGTCGGTCGGCCCGGCCGTCACCCAGTACGAGCTGCGGCTGGCCGAGGGCATCCGCGTCACCAAGGTGACCGCGTTCGAGCCCGACCTGGCGGCGGCGCTGAAGGCCATGTCGGTGCGCGTGGTGGCGCCGATCCCGGGCAAGGACACCATCGGCATCGAGGTGCCCAACGAGGAGCGCCAGATGGTCGTCATGCGGGAGCTGCTGGACCAGTTCGGCCGCGCCGAGGACATGGCGATCCCCCTGTTCCTCGGCAAGGACGTGGCCGGCTGCCCGATCGTCGAGGACCTGGCCCGGATGCCGCACCTGCTGATCGCCGGCACCACCGGCTCGGGCAAGTCGGTGTGCATCAACACGATCCTGCTGTCGATCCTGATGACCCGCACCCCGGCGCAGGTGCGGATGATCCTGATCGATCCGAAGATGGTGGAGCTGCAGGCCTACGGCAAGGTGCCGCACCTGTGCTGCGACGTCGTCACCAACATGAAGAAGGCGCCGTCGGTGCTGCAGTGGGCGGTGGACGAGATGGAGAACCGCTACGCCGCGCTGTCGGCGGCCGGCGTCAACCACATCAAGTCCTACAACCGGCTCGGCGAGCAGGAGCTGCGCCGGCGCCTGCAGAAGGACGTGCCGGCGGACCGCGTGCAGCTGCCCTACATCGTGCTGGTGATCGACGAGCTGGCCGACCTGATGGCGGTGGGCCGCAACGAGGTCGAGGACTCGATCCAGCGTCTGGCGCAGAAGTCGCGCGCCGTCGGCATGCACGTGATCCTGGCGACGCAGCGGCCCAGCACCGACGTGATCACCGGCGTCATCAAGGCCAACCTGCCCTGCCAGATCGCCTTCAAGGTCAACCGGCGGATCGACTCCCGCGTGATCCTGGACCAGAACGGCGCCGACAAGCTGCTGGGCCACGGCGACATGCTCTACGTGCCGCCCGGCGGCGGCTCGACGGTGCGCGCCCAGGGCACCTTCGTCGGCGACGACGAGATCCGGGCGGTGACGGCCTTCCTGGAGGCCGAGGGGCAGAAGCCGGCGTTCCTGCCGTCGCTGATGCAGACCCAGAGCAGTTCGCGGCCGTCGCCGGCCCAGGAGGACCCGCTGTTCAAGGAGGCGGTCGAGGTCATCCTGGGCCAGCAGCGCGGCTCGGCGACCCTGCTGCAGCGGGCGCTGTCGGTGGGCTACACCCGCGCCACGCGCCTGCTCGAGCTGATGGAGGCCGATGGCTTGGTGGGGCCGTTCGTCGGCTCCAAGTCGCGGGAGGTGCTGCTGACCCTGGAGGAGTGGCACGAACGCGAGGCGGCGATGGCGGCGGAACTGGCGGCGTTGGCGGCGGGCGAGACCGACGCCGACGCAGCGGAGGACACTGCCGACGAGGCGGCCGACGATGCCGAGGCTGCCATGGTGGGCGACGGCGGTGACCCCGACGGCGCCGACGGCGAGGCCGGCAGCGAGGCTGGCGACGAGGCCGAGCGCGCCTGATGTCGCGCGGCCGCAGCCTCGCTGTCCACGGAATCTCCCCATGACTTTCCACGGCACGGCCCAGCGGACCTTTGCACCCATGTGCTTGTGGGGGCTCCGGCGGCCCCGTAGATTCCCTTGCGGTTCCTGGCCAACGGCCCGGGAGGGGCCGCAATGACGCAGCAAACGCTCGGTGGTGACAATCCTGCGGAACGGCCGCGCTCGCCGGTGTGGCTGGTGCCGCTGCTGCCGATCGCCCTGTCGGTGTTCTGCCTGTCGGCGCTGGTCTACGTCCACCTGCGCCCGGACGTGCTGGAGTCCGCCAGCAGCGCCCTGCAGCTCCTGGTGGTCGGCATCTACAAGGTCGTCGGGTTCGTGCCGGCGTTCCTGTTCTTCCTGCTGACCCTGGCCTGGGGCTCCATCTGGTTCCTGACCGGCGAGGTCCGCGATCCCGGCCGGCGGTTCCTGCGGCTCCTCGCCCTGACGCTGGCCCTGGCGATCCTGGTCAACCTGCGCGCCGACGGCGGCCCGGCGCCGGCCCACACCGGCATCATCGGTGCCTGGATCGCCGAACGGATGCCGTTCGGCTTCGTGCTCAACACGCTGATCGTGGCGCCCCTGGCGCTCGGCGCCCTGATCCTGGCGACCGACTTCTTCTTCTTCCCCTACTTCGAGGGGCTCGGCGCGGCGCGCCGGCAGGCCGGGACGCAGGCCCTCATGCGCGAGGACGGCGTCGAGGCGGCGGTGTCCGACGAATTCAAGGCGCTGGCGCGGACGGCCGCGCCCGCCGAGCCGCGGTCCGAGGCCGAGGTCCTGGCCGCCGAGCCGGCCGGGCCGGGCGGCGCGATCGACGACCTGGCCGGAGCGATCGAGGCCGCTTCGCCGGTGGCCGAGCCGGCCGAGGGCGGGTCCGGGGGCTGGCGTTCGCGGCGGGAACGGACCCGGGAGGCCGAGCGGGAGGCCGAGATGACCGCGGCGGCGGCGGCCGCGGCTTCGGCGGCGATGGCCGAGGAGCAGGCGGAAGCGCCGGCCGAGGAATCTGCCAACGACCCAGCCGAGGACCCAGCCGAGGAACGCACGCCGGC